>CABTZX010000059.1 GCA_902489445.1 uncultured Bacteroidales bacterium | reverse complement strand
GTTCCTCCTCTACGCGGGGATTAGTGCGGATGCCGCACCTCGTACCGCGAGTGAAGCAAAGCGACTTGCTCAACAGTACTTTACGTCACAGGCCATCTCACTGCGGAATACCCCGCAAAAAGCAGCCTCATTAACCCTATCTTTGGAGTCGGCTCCGAAGATGAGTTCGGCTCTGCTCCGCGCTACAGGTGCTCAAATTGCCGATGCTTGCTACTACTTTGTATACAACCGTGGTGAAGGAGAAGGCTTTGTGATCGTTTCCGGTGACGACCGCTTGGCACCGTACATCGGTTTTTCCGATACAGGACGCTTCTCCTCTAAGGACATGCCCGATAACCTGGCTGCCTTTTTGGAACAGTGCCGCATCACTATTGATGCCCTATTAGCCTCCGGTGATGCCGATGCGCTCCGCGCGTTGGAACCGCAGCCGCTGAGCGGATTGCGTAGTGGGGAAGAACCGTTACTCAATGATATTCAGTGGAACCAAAACTATCCTTGGAACAACCAAACGCCCGTTGATTCCTACGGAGAACATATGCCTGTAGGCTGTGTGGCTACCGCTTATTCACAAATCATGCGTTACTATAAGTGGCCCGACCGCGGTACAGGCTCCCACACCTATACAGATGAATACGGAACCGGCGAAACGCTCAAAGTTAACTTTGAAACCGATTACGATTGGGCTAATATGACCGGTCGGTTACTTTCGCCCAATGCGGCTTCGGATGCTGAAGTTAAGGCTCTTTCTACTCTGGCCTACCACGCAGGAGTGGCGGTCAATATGATGTATGCCAAGAACGGCAGTGGAGCTTATTCACCCCACGTATTACGCGCTCTTAGGGACTTTTTCCGCTACGATAAGGGTCTGACCATGAAGTGCAGAGCTAACTTTACTCAGGAAGAATGGAACAACCTTATCAAAGCGCAGCTGGATGCCAAACGACCCGTATTCTACGGAGGTAGCGGCTCCGGCGGTGGACACGCCTTTGTATGCGACGGATACAACGCAAAGGGCTATTTCCACTTCAACTGGGGATGGTCAGGATTGAGTAACGGATACTTCAATCTGAACTATTTGGTTCCCTCCAAAATGGGTATCGGTGGTGGTGCCGGAGGCGGGTTCAGCCAAGGTCAGGAAGTGATTGTGGATATCTTCCCCGATAAGGACGGTACCTCAAAAGAATACGACGATACGCACCTCGTTACCGATAAGCTCTTTATCACCTTAAAGGACGTCGACAAGGCGCTTATGATGAAAGTAAAGAGCACCGTTTGGCTATACGAAAACTATAAGTACGACGGGCGAATCACTATGGCAGCCACCCGTGTAGGCTCGCAGGATACCGTATGGATGGAAGATATTGCCGATGATCTGAACTTCGATGATATATTCCAAGAAGCAACCTATACCATTGAGGATTTTGATGTAACCAAAATACTCACGGAAGGGGATTGGGAAATATTCGTAGCTCATAAAGCAACTCACAGAGACGGCACAAAATATTGGCGTGCCAATGTGCCTATTGAATACGAGCTTGTAAGCCGCTTCTTCTCCATAAAGAAGAATGAAGACGGATCGTATGAAGTGAACAAAATCAATAATCCTTCGAGATATGATCTGAAGGTCGACATGGAAAGCCTCGATTACTCGTTCAATCAGTACAGCTACAGCACTCTTTCCGTCAATATTACGAATAAAGGAACCAAGGAATTCCACGGTTTAATCTACTTGATGACAAAAGACGGCGATTCGTTCCGACCCATGCAGATCGGAAACGCTATCCCCGCACTTGCTCCCAATAAGACGGAAGTGCTTAGCTATGTGATTGGACGGTTCCCCTTCAGCAGCAATACGCACGAATACGCTCTATGCTACGTGGATGAATACGGCAATCCGGTTTATATCGACCTGCCCGAAATGAAAGTAACGCCCGAAACCGATTACGATCCGGCAATTGTGGTTAGTTCGGTTAAGGATAAACTCCTGCTCGGCCTCGATGAGCGAAAGCTGACGCCTATTGCCCTTAAAAAGGTAGGAAATTGGAAGACCGACGACAATAGCGCCTATATGCGTTGGGAACTTACAAAGAAAGGTAATTCACAGGTTCACTATGAATCGGATTGGATTCAGATCGTCTTTGAAAAGGATAACATTGTTTTCACCCCGGAAGTGCCCTCTTCGTTCCTCGTTCGCCAAGGCGATGTCGTTTACTTCGACATTACGTTCCTCAATAGCGTAAAGAGCGAATTTGTTGCCGTTATGGAACATCCCTTCCTGACTGCCACAGTGGCACAAAACCTGCCTGCGGAAAAGATCGAAAAGACGATTAACTCTGTTCGCATCTTCCCCAATCCGGCTAATAGAGAAACCCGGGTGACCGGTGTTGCTCCCGGATCTGAAGTACGCATCTATGGCGTAGACGGTGCTCTGTTGCAACAGACTGTTGCCGGTACCGATGGAAACTTGACGCTTTTGCTCAGCGCACTACCCGAAGGACAATATCTGGTAACGCTGTACGATAAGGATAACAACCTTTGCACAAAGCCGTTGACCATTTCACGCTAATGCACTCCACGTAGGAGAAAAAATTCCAACCGGAGTTTGAATAAAGGCAGAGCTACTTATAGGTGGCTCTGCCTTTTCGTTTCGATGTTACCCCGATCTATGCAATAAGTTTTTGCTTGCAAATAACTACGGCGATAGCTGTACCTACCAACATAGGTAACGCACCCACTATACAATATGTCAAAGAACGCTGTCCCTCTGGTGGGGCATCGGCACTACCGGTACTACTCATCCGCAGCTTCTTACCATCCACAGCCACTAACAGCCTGTAGATGCTAATAAGCGACCGGTACCAACCATCCGCGGAAGTCACCCATCCGCTGATGCAATAATCAGCCGGTGGTGATGTCCGTCGGTGCTTTGCACCAAGACGGTAACGCTGTGTCAGAGCTCGCTTGCTCCGCGCGACTACCGCCTATTCCCTGAGGAACGATGCAAAGGTACAACACTGTGCAATCCCCAAATGTATTAAACTGTATCGAAGTGTATCAAACTGTATCGTAACGTATCCTAACGTATTAAACTGTATCAAACTGTATTGAAGTGTATCGTAACGTATTAAAGTGTATTATAGTGTATCGTAGGATAAATGGAGTTTATCGGAACTAATCCCCGATTAGTTCTGATTGGCTCTGTTGATTCCTATTGGTTCTGATTGACTCTGATTGCTAATAGCATAGCACTAGTTATGCTGGAACTAGAGGAAGCAATAAATCAAGCTAATCTTACGGAACTAACGAATACACTAATTGCCACTAGAACTACTAGCGAAGCAGTGGCCGCTAGTTGTAGCGGCAGTAGCAAGCCACATAAACGCGGAACATGCAGTTGTAGCCAGCAGCTATGGTAACCGCAAAGGATAGGAGCAATGAACAGTGTAAAACGAGCAACTAGAAAAGAAAGGACAACAAGAAAGAGGCAAGGTATATATAAGCTACTATGAAAAAAGAGAGCAACAAAAAAGAGGCGCGGAATGAGCGTTTC
>CABTZX010000058.1 GCA_902489445.1 uncultured Bacteroidales bacterium | reverse complement strand
TGCGAGGTCGCGTACTTCCATTACTTCAGCTTCAATGGTGCGTACCAGCTTGCCGTCCATGGTGTACAGAGCGATCATGCTTGCTCCCGGGCAATAGATGCTTCCGTCCACTACTGCAAAATCCTTGGTTTGTGCCAATATGTCATCGGCAAAAGTCGGTTTGCTGAACGTTGCGCCTATAACGGTGCTACTCTTTACTTCCAATTTGTAGGTATACTTCTTCTTATCGGTAACCATAGTTACGCCTTTTGCGTCCTTACCCATTACCTCTTTATTGATCGTAAAGCTTTCGAATTCGTATTTATCCTTTGCTTCGGCAGTGATGGTAAGCATGGTACCCTCAGCTACCTTAGCACCGGTTTTAATTTCGTTGCCCTTATCATCTGTTACGGTAATTGTTCCGGCTTCAGCTGCGGGTTTCACTTCAATTATAGTGATGGGGAATTTATTAACCTTCTTCTTGAAGCTTACGGTTACCTTTGTATCAGCGGTAATTTCCGGACTATATTCAAGTGCATTTGCGTTATCTTCAACAACTTCATCGTTTAATTTCCACTGGTCTACTTCGTAACCTTCAGCAGGTGTTGCGGTAAAGGTTACAAATGTACCGGAAAGTACTTTATCACCGGTGGCGAGAGCCTTACTTTCTTCGCCTACTTTAACGGTAGCGGCTAAGGTACCATTTTCGCCGGCTTCGTACGTTACGGTATAGTACTTTTTGAACTTAACGAGGTAGATGATATCATCGAGAATTTCTTCCTTAATCGTGGTTTTAGTTCCGAGGGCAGGATCGGCCACATCAGAGCCATTTTTGTACCAGCCTTCAACCATGTATCCTTCGTTCGGAGTGGCTGTAAACGTAACTTTTTTACCACAATCCACTTCTGCGGGGGAAGTGATTTCTGTTTTACCGGCTTTGGCTGCAATAGTACCATTATCACCGGCTACAAAGATTACATACACTGTGGACCTAAAGGTGACTTCTACGTCAATATCTTCCGTACCCATAGTAACCTTAAGCTCTTTACGGTTATTCGTTGGAGCTTTTGCCTCACCGTTTACGGTCCACTTGTCCACAACGTTACCAAATGCTTTGGCTTCAGCGGTAAAGGTTATTTCCTTGCCTTCTACCACATAGCTTCCGTCGGTGATTCTTGAACCTTCTACCTTAGCGGTCATAATTCCGGCTGCTCCTGCGCTGAAGTTCACTTTATGGGTTTTACCCTCAGCCGCCTTAAACAGAACCTTAACTTCCTTATTGGCATCCAAGTTAATTGTGACTTCGGCATCACTACCGAGTTCGGTGCTTTCCTTGCCGTTAATAAGCCATTTGTCTACCAAAAAGTCCTCTTTGGAATGAGCAATGAAAGTGAGTTCGGTTCCTTCCCTTAGCTGAACACCGCTTGATATGGAAATTTGACCATAACTAGCGTCATTACGATAGGCGTCTAAGGTGCCGTTTTCACCGGCAGAAAAAGTAATGAAATGCTTTATAATCTTTTTAAAGGTGACCTTTACGCTCGTATCCGCGGTGATGGCCAATTCTAATGTTTCTTTACCTGCGTTATCGGTGTTTTCCTCTCCGTTAACGAACCACTTATCCACTTCGAAGCCATCGGTAGGAGTTGCTTTAAAGGTGATCTTTAAGTCTTTTGCAACCTTATCGCCACTTCTAACCGGCTTATCGTCGCTATCGGTTGCCCTGAGCTTACCTTCGCCTTCTCTCTCCATCGTAATGAGGTAGTCGCCCTCTCTGGGAGCCGGTTTGTTGAGCACGGCGGTAACGGACATATCCTTGGTAATCGTAAATTCAAGGATGTTCTGTTTTTCGGGGTCTGAATCAGCTGCCTGTTCTACACCATCTACCACCCAATGGTTAATGGAATAATCCGGTTCGGGATCCAATGTAAGGTAAACTTTCGTATTCGCGGAAATCGTGCTTAATTTAAGTTTGCTGCCCCACTTATCTTCCTTCCTCGCCGTCAAAACACCACCATCATCCGGGTCAACGGCTAACGTCAGCGCGCACGCCTTTTTCATAACGGCGGATATGGTTGTCGCATCGGTAACCGTGTAGAAAAGCGTAGTGGGATTAAAGGAGCCTTTGGGCTTGGATTCTGAATTGATCAGCCAATGGTCTATTTCGTAGCCATCATCAGCATACACTTCTACAGTCAAGCCTTCCCCTACCCCAGCTACATCGCCGGAGTTTATAGCGGTTAAATTGCCATTTATTCTGCGGCTCACCTTTATCCGGCCATGTTCGGGCTGCACAATGGTGATAGGCACCATTTTAATTTTGGCAACCTTCGCCGTGACAGTCATATCACCATTGACAACAGGTCTCGGATATAACGTGTTGTTCGGTTGGGGTTTAGTTTCCGCTCCGTTCACGACGAAGCTTTCAAGGCGGTACCCGTCTTCCGGTTGGGCACTTACCTTTAACTGCAGTCCGTAGGGAACTTCAGCGCCTGACTCAATAGGTTCTCCGTACCATTCGTCATCATCCCACCACATTACTGAGATGGTGCAATGTTCGACCTGCGTGATCGTTACTTTCCCTTTTTTTTCTGGCTCTTCTTCTTGTGCCGAAGCTAACGCCGGGAAAAGGAGTGCCAGCATCGTAACCACAAATGGTAGTAGTCTTTTCATATTCTCTACTTAACTTAATTAGTTCCTTCTTTTTAGTTTGGAGGGGGGGAACGGTGTATCTCTTTTATGCTTCCTTTGTAAAACAATCCCGGTGCTGCGGGCACTGTTTCCATTCTTCCTATTCCCTTACCTCTTCACTTCCGCCGGCTAAGATAGTAATTTATTTTCATACAAAAGCAAATTCTTCCGCTTCAGTTTGCTTTTCTTTCTGTTAAGTCCTCCATGGATGCGCCTATCAAACTGTAATAGTGTACGTTTAGTCTCTTTGCAATTTCTCTTTTTTTTGCTATCGGACTTTTGGTGAGGTTATATAAGTTGCCGATTGTTTCCGTAAGAGATTTGCCTTGACGGCGCCCGGTGGCGCAGCGGATAAGCCTACGGATGCCCCTTGTACACTATGCGCATTGCTCGCTGGTGGTAATTCCGCTATGGGGAGGAAAGGGAGTCGTTGACACTTGGTTAGCACACTCTATACACGTTGCGAGCAAAGCGGCTCTCCATAGGTATATACCTTCCGTTTAATAGGTATATACCTTTTATTTGAAACTTATATACCTTTCGATTGAAAGTTATATATCTTTTGAGAAAATGTATTTGAGGGGACAATATCATAGATGTACCTGTGGCGGAACGGCTACGTACAGGGGCGCGAAAAGGGTATTGCGGTTGCGAGCAAAGTGGCGTATAGCCCGGCGCATCCCTGCTATGCGGAGCAACACGGAGTTGCTTGCTCTCCAATGAATAAAAGCGGTCAGCCGAGTGGCTCCCTATGCTTTTCTTCATTATTGTCAGGTACTGAGCGCTTCCGAGGGGTAAGGTCGGTTTGCACGGTGGTTCCCTACTTTTCTTCATCGTTAGATGCCGAGCACTTCCTTTGAACGAGCTTTTGCCTCATTGCTCCGAGCGCAAAAATGGGCTCCCTATACCTTATTATATAGAGATGTCAATGCATCCACTGCGGAAGTGGCTGAGGTGCCAAGCGAAAGAGAGGTAATTTGTGATGCGTTAGCGGTTTTGTATCGCGGGGTGGGTGGAACTTTTCGGTGCAAAAATGCGCCGAAAAAGAGAATTAAAGGAGCACTGTTTACAGATTGCTTTATTGTTGATAACTCATTTTGGGCGATTTAAGAGGTTGGTGGATAGGAAGATACGGAGCGATGTGTGGTGGAATGAGACGATAAAAATGGAGCGGGGTATTGTTTTCGGCGAAAAATGTATTACCTTTGCAGACGCAACCTGAACGAAGGGTAGCGGCTCAAGCGAGAGCGGCTCGGTTCAGGAGCCGATAAAGGCGTAGGGTAGTAGCCGACCGCTTCTTTATCCCAAGCCGTGGAATCCGATACGGATTTTCCGAACAAGAGGTTCCGCCGGGATCTTTTGAACGGTCAGATCTGATGAAGATCTGCTTGTTATAAGGGTAAAGAGGGGAGAGTCTTCGGGAAAGAAAAGAATTTTCCCGAAAGATTTGGTCAGAAGAAAATAAGTTATTACCTTTGCAGTCGCAACTCAAAAATAAGGGTTCTGCCAAGCGTGGTGGAGCGCAGGTTGCGAAAGAGGCAAAGGAGGATGAGTCAGTCTCGGTAACGGGACTTTTCTTACGGCGAATTTGGTCAGAAGAAAATAAGTTACTACCTTTGCAGTCCCTGCCCCAAAGAACGGGGCATCCGAAAGGATGAAAGCGCTGCGGCACGAGGGATCCTTCGCAAGAGGGAAAGCTGAGTAGCAGAGCACGGGGTAGATGAAGCGATCTTTGAAAGGCTTTGAACAAAGAGATATGAAACAACAACGAACAGTTGTGTAGTACATAAAACGATCTAAAGAAGAAAAGGTGATAGACAAGAATCCCGTCATTAAGGCAGATCAGCAATGAT
>CABTZX010000057.1 GCA_902489445.1 uncultured Bacteroidales bacterium | reverse complement strand
GTGTGTCGAGTGGGGGAGAGAAAGGCCGCCACAAAACGCTCCCCCCCCCCCCCGCCGCCCCCCCCCGCCAGTCCCGAAAGGAAAGATATGGCAAAAGCGCGGTGCCGGTTGCCCGTAGCGTAGTAAATGGGTACCGATACGGAAATTCCTTCAGGAATGTTGTGTATGGCAATGGCAAAAGCGATGGGAAGCCCTACGCTGATATCCTGCATGCCGGAGAGAAAAGTGACCATTCCTTCGGGAAAGTTATGGATAAAAAGCACCAAAGCGGTTACCATTCCCACGCGAAGGAGCTTGCCGCTATTGTGCGGGTGCGGGACGGGGCTATCGGTAGCCGGTATCTCTTCGGCACGGTTCATTTCGTGGGGATTTTCCTTTTCCGGGATAAAGCGGTCAATTAGGGCTATGAGCATGATGCCGCCAAAGAAGGATAGCGTCGTGTAGAGCTCGGGTAACCGCCCTGAATAAAGGTGCCTAAACTGCGCTAATGAGGAGGGAAACATCTCCACAAATGATACGTAAATCATCACGCCGGCGGAAAAGCCGAGCGAAACGCACAAAAAGGTGGTATTGGTTCGTTTGCTGAAAAAAGCGATGGCGCTACCAATACCGGTGGAAAGTCCGGCAAAAAGCGTGAGAAGGAATGCAATTAGTGTCTGATGGTCAAACATATCAGTCGTCCCAGCGCTTCAGTATGGAGTCATAGGCATCAATGCGTCGATCCCTCATAAAGGGCCACCAACGGCGTACCTGCTCACTACGCTGCAAAGGAACCTCTACAATGGCGGTATCTTCGTCTGTGCCAAGATGTTGGAGCAGTTCGCCCTGCGCGCCGCATATAAAGCTGTTTCCCCAAAAGGATATACCCCCGGTGGCACCGGAAGGATCCGCTTCAAAGCCCACCCTATTGACGGCAACAAGCGGAATTCCATTGGCTACCGCGTGCCCGCGCTGTACTGTAATCCAAGCCTCCAATTGGCGCGCCTGTTCGTGCGGAGTGTCCGTTGATTCGGTGCCGATGGCGGTGGGGTAGATAAGCAGCTGCGCGCCACGCAAAGCCATAATACGCGCAGCTTCGGGGTACCACTGGTCCCAACAGACCAGCACGCCCAGTTTCCCTACAGAGGTTTGGATCGGGGTAAAGCCTAAATCGCCCGGAGTGAAATAGAACTTTTCGTAGTAGGCGGGGTCGTCGGGGATATGCATTTTGCGGTATTTGCCCGCAATGGAGCCGTCCTTTTCCATAACAACCGCCGTATTGTGGTAAAGACCGGTGGCACGCTTCTCAAATAACGAAAGTACCAGTACCACACCGCATTCCTTGGCTAAAGCGCCAAAATGCTCTGTTGAGGGGCCGGGGATGGGTTCTGCCTGATCGAAAAGGGCAACATCTTCGGTCTGACAAAAGTACAATCCGTTATGAAGTTCCTGAAGAACAATCAATTCGGCACCATCGCGGGATAATTGTCGTATCTTTTGATCAATGCGTGTTACGTTTTGTTCTCTGTCAGAGCTGTTTGCCTGCTGAATGATACCTATTTTCATACGTTATGAAGGTGCTTGTTGCTATTTCAGTAAACGAGGGTTGAGGAAGCCCCTGGGAATCTGCATGGTAGCGCAATGCAGGCTGCCGTGCTGGCGGATCAGCTCGCGGCAATCCACCGGTATTATTTCTCTTCGTCCTTTAAAGTATTGCTCAAACAGGAAAAGGGCGCGGCTATCCCAATGTACACCATATGTAGGTACCAGTACGGCTCCGTTGACAAAAAGGAAGTTGGCATAGGATGCGGGCATCAAACTGCCATCATCGTCCCGAAGTCCTTCCACAAAAGGAAGCGCGAGCAGCTTGAACGGATCGCGATCCTTAATAACGGTGGAATGCATTTCGGCTTCAAACTGCTGCAAAGACTGTTTTACCGCCAAATCGGTGCATCCTAAGGGCGAAACGTATGCTACGGTGTTGGTATCGATAAAGCGCGCCAAAGTATCGATATGCCCGTCCGTATCGTCGCCCGGTATATAGCCGCACGCCGTGATGCGTATGCTCTTGCAGGAGAGGGCACTAAGTAGTGTTTTAAGCAATTCCTCCCTTTCGGGGATGCGCTCGTTTCGGTTTGCCGAAAAAAGCGAGCTCATAGTAGCCAAAATCAGCCCGTCTCCGCTCGATTCCAGTGCGCCACCTTCGGTAACTACAAATTCAGCTATTTTAACTGCTACATCGCTGTGGTAAAAGCCCTGCTCGGCAAAAAGCGAATAGGCTACGCGGTTATCGTAACAAGCGGCGTACTTCATGCCCCATCCGTTAAAGCAGAATTTGACAATCTCCTTTTTATCGCCGTTTAGGCACGCTATGGGCATATAATCCCGTACCCATGTATCGTTCAGTAGCACAGGGAGATAGCGAATAGGATACCTTGTGTTTAACCGGTTCAGGCTGAGGGCGGGCGTATCCAACGGATGATGCAACAAAATAACCGGTTCGAAGTGCGTAATTGCCTCAATGATACCCGCATAGCACGCCCTGACCTGCTCGATGCGGGGCGCCCAGTCCATCATCTCACCGGGCCACGCCAGCACAACGGCATCCTGCTCTGCCCACTCCGGTATCATGCCGGAAAAAGGCTCCGGCGCAGCGTCATTATTTGCAGTAAATATTTCCGTCTGTTCCATCGCTGACAAAGATAGAGATTATTCGTCCATTGTTCTTCCTCAAAGCACGCTTTTCTACCTACATACGAGTAAAAAAGAGGTAAATTTACCTACGATAGGGGCGTCTGCCTCGGCCGTAGAAGTGGGGTTCGGGGCGAAAGGCATTGGGGATATGCTCAATTTCGAACAGACCCGTAGCGGGGCGGTACACAACGGAAAGTATGTCAAAGCGCAACGGCAACTTATATTGCTTCATGCGGCTGTAGTAGTTGGCGGCAAAGCATATGTTCATCCGCTTTTTGCGATCTACAGCCAATGCGGGGGCGTAGCGATAATCTTCGCTGCGTGTTTTGACTTCAAAAAACACTAATACAGCTCCGTCTGTAGCGATAAGGTCTACCTCTTTGCGGTTAAAGCTCCAATTGCGCTCCAAAAGGCGCATTCCCAACTTTTCCTCCACATAACGGAATGCGTGGGCTTCACCCTCTCGCCCTAACCAATTATGTGTATCCACGCCCTTTTCGTACCTATTTTACTGCTTATTCTTTTTGCTGCTCGGCAAGTTGCTTGCGGAAGCTTTCGATGTGGCGAAGTTTCTTTTCGTCCAAGATTTCATCTATACGTATTAGGATACCCGTTTCCTCTACATTGCTGAATTCGTAGTTCACAGCGGTGCCGAGCAGTAATAACGTGGGCGAAAGCGATATATAGGCGCTGAACAGCGGGGGTATGTTGATGTCCAGTTTGCGTACTTCCTTTTTCAGCAAACGATAGTCCTCATGCAAATCCTTTCCGCAAAGAGCCTGCTTTATTTCCTCAATATTTCCATCTACGGATACCGGTTCTTTGGGCGTTACCAAGTTACTGTCGTCGTGGAAATACTTATCCATAAAAAAGAGGATCAGATTGCGTGCACGATGATTGTAATCGGCATACATAGTCACTTTGCCGAAAAAGTACTTGATATCGGGATGAATTACGGTAAGTCCGCCTAACCCGTCCCAAAGATTATCTAACGAAAATATGGTTTGTGCCGATAAACCGGTGGACTGAAACGTAGGTGCTACAAAGGAACGCCCCAGCTCAATGGTGTAAGGGAGTATTTCCTTTACAAATTTATCGCTGTAATTGAACATATGTGAGGTAGCGAGCACGTTTGTGCCCCACGGATGCTTTATTACGTCGGCTCCGTGGATATAGCGGTATCCACCCACAATTTCTTCCAGTTCGGGGTTCCACACGATTAACTGCTTGTATCCGTTTTCGCAGGTATCGAATTCGTCTACGTCGCACGCTTTGCCGCTGCCTCCACCCGAGGTACGGAACGACACTTCGCGCAAACGCCCTACTTCGCGCATCGCATTGGGAGCTTCCTGAGCGGTGAAAATGTAAATCTCGTTGTTTCCTCGGTTGGTTTTGCGCAAAAAGAGCTTCCGCGTCAGTTCCTGCCGGAGCAAAGCTTTATCGATCGGTGCTATGATTGGTTCCATAATACGATGTCTGTTTGTTCTATTTGTGGTTCGTAATTATGGTCGGTGTGTGTGTTTCTGATTTGTATTCAGCCGGTAGGCTGTACACGCGCGCTCTTATTTCGGCCGTGAGCGCATCGGGCTTTTCGCCGCGTGCCTTCAGTGATTCGTACGAAATGGGGTCTCCCACCAAAACGGTATAGTGCTTTCCTTTGGATTTGAACATTTCCTGCGGTAACATGGTAGTACCAATGTTAAACCCGATGCCCAACCGCTTGCGCCACAGCTCGGTACGATAAAAGCGCTTCGAATTGAACCCGTCAAAATAGAGCGGTACTATATTGCGCTCGTGACGAATGGCTTGACGGATAAAACTGTGCTTCCAAGGCAAATCGCGCACTTCGCCGTCAATTAGCCGTGAGCAGATGCCAGCCGGAAAGGTGATCACCGGATAGGGGCCGTCTAACGCTTCGTTCAGTTTCAGAACCGATTCGCGCGATTGTGAGCCTAATGTGTTAACCGGAACAAATATTTTGTGGAACGGCTTCAAATAGAGCAGCATATCGTTAACGATGTAGCGTATTTCCGTATGATAATGCCGCGCAATCATTGCCGTGAGGCAGATGCCGTCCAACGCCCCGAGCGGATGATTGCAAATAAAGAGCTGACGCGGCTCAGAAGGTAGCTTTTCTTCGCCCTTAAATGCCAAATCCAGCGAAAAATACTCTATCAGCTTTTCGGCAAATTCGATACCTTCCAAATGACCGTAATTGCTTAGTACGTAGTTAATTTCGTCCTGACAGATCCACTTTTCCAGAAATCGTTTGGCAAACGAGGGGAGCGGACGCTTGAACTTGGCAGCTACCACCTTGCCTATATCGACCAAACGGCTTTCCTCCGTTGCGCTCTGTTCGTTCTGCTCCTTGTCCATTTTTCGTCCTTCTTCTCACCGGTGCCGATTGCCCGGCGCCACCCTTTTCCGGAAAGATTTACGCTTTCCGCTACAAAAGTAAGAAAATAGTATCGAATCCCCTTCCTCTCTCCATTTCTCCCTATGGGAAAGAGCGTTTGATAAGGATAAGAGAAATCAAGCGCAGGTGCATTTCTGTCATGCTATGATACGTTTCGATACAGTTTAATACGTTAGGATACGTTACGATAC
>CABTZX010000056.1 GCA_902489445.1 uncultured Bacteroidales bacterium | reverse complement strand
GCCGTGGCGGAAACGATCAGCGAGGCGGGCGGAACCGATTGGCCCTGGTTAGTGGCTCTGTGCGAGGTAGAGAATAGTTGCGTTACGGAAGCACTGCTCGCCACCACCCGCTTGGGCGAAGTGGGTTACGCGGGTACCACTTCGTGCGGCAACGATCCGAGGGGTATGGACGTAGCACTCCTCTACCTGAAGGATCGGTTTCGGATAACGGCATCCGAGGAATGGCAGATCCCCTTTACGGATGCGGACTCGGCTAAGCGGAGCCGCCCTGTTCTTTATGTGCGGGGACGGTTCTTCACGGGCATTCCGTTGGATATTATGGTGGTGCATCTTCCTTCCCGCCGAGGCGGCACACGCGCTTCGGCTCCGGCTCGGCGCGATGCGGTGCGCTTCATCAGGGGTAAATGCGATTCGTTGCTCCGATCGGATCCGGAACGGGATTTACTGATTATGGGTGATTTTAACGCTACGCCGTACGATAGGGATATGCGTAACCACTTCGTTCCGCTCAAGGCGGACGGCTCCTATCCGCAGGATGCGCCGCTCGTGGATATCACCTCGGTACTCAGCGCGGGAAGTTACCCCGGGAGCTACTACTTTGGCGGCCAAACGCAACAGTTGGATCGGTTTGTCGTAAGCCGGGGAATGTTGGGGCGTACAGCTTCCAAAGGCGTAAAAGTGCAGATCGGCTCCGTAACTAATGTTAAGAGCCTCCACATGCGCCGGCTAACGGATGGGCGCGCCATTCCGCTCCGCACTTACGGCGGAAACAACTATTTAGGCGGAGCGAGCGACCATTTAGCGGTGAGCGCACTCTTTTGGCTGCCTAAATAGCATCGTGCCGCGCGATCAGAAGGCGTACCCTATTTTCACTTCTGCATAGGGAAAGACGAAGGCGGCAAGCGGCATCGCAGCGATAATTACGGGGAAAACGCCTGCCGCTCCGTAAGCGAATGCGCCCATCACGCCTAATTTTGCCTCTAACTCAAGACGATTCGGGAATACGTAACGGAATCCCGGCGTAAGCGTGAGCGTGGCGCAGTTCATTGTTCCAATACCGTTGTATATAGGCAAATCGACGTAAAGGTGATTGGTAAGCGCCAATTCGCCAAAGAAACCGCTGTTGTAGCGAAGCGAATAGCCGCGTCTTTGCCGGTAAGGGCGATCGAAGTACCAGCGAGTGCGTACTTGCAGGAATCCGGCCGGGTTCATTATGAAGGAATCACCGCCTAAGAGCGAATTGAGCCAGATACCTATGCCCACCTGTCCGCCTACGGTAACCTGCTTTCCTACCGCCCAATCGTACGCCAAAGATGCCGTATTGAGGGCTACATAGGTATTGGTGTACGAAATACTTCCGTAACTAACCACCGGTGGCTGTACATCTTCGGTTAATTGTACGGTATCCGGCGCCTCGGTTTGGGCAAAAGTTGCCCAACTGCAACATAGTGCTACGCAGATAAAGAATAGTACTTTTTTCATAATGTTTGTTGGTGTTTATGTTGATGTGTGTATTTCTGTTTGTGCGTCAGTATTCTATCGTAAAATTATCCGCATCCTGCCATACGGGAAACTTACGGCGTAAATGCTCCATGGGGGCACGCTCGATTAGTGCCGTAACAAGCTGCTCTTTAGATGGTTCCGCTTGAGCGACGTAATTACCTCGCGGATCGGTCACGGCGGAGTCACCGGTGTAGTGCAGTCCGTCCACATCACTTCCCACCCTATTTACGCCACATACGTAGCAAAGGTTTTCCATAGCGCGCGCCTTTAATAGGGTTTGCCACACGCGACGGCGTGGTTCGGGCCAGTTGGCGCAATTGATGATTAAGTCGTATTCGTTCCGACGATTTCGGCACCATACGGGAAAGCGCAAATCGTAGCAGGCTGTGAGCAACAGGTGCCACCCCTTAAACGTATGGATAGAGCGCTCGTGTGCGGGAGAAACATATTGCGCTTCGCCTCCGGGGCGGAATAGATGTCGTTTATCCTGAGTGAGCAACCCGCCCTCCGCAGTAGCGATAAAAACACGATTGTAGAGAGCATTTCCGCTTTTGAGCAACAGGGACGACGCAATGGCCACGCCGCTATGCGCCGCCATATCCCTAATGGCTTGCAGAGAGGGATAGGGCGCGGCCTCGGCCACACGCTCAAAGGAGGTAAAACCGGTAGTAATCACCTCCGGGAACACTACCAAATCGCACTCTTTTGCGGCAGCTTCTTGGGCATAGGATGCCACCACCGCCAGATTTGCCGGCTTGTTTTCAGCAATTATATCGGTTTGCGCTATGCCAATCTTAAGGGATTCGGAGCACATAGAGGGATACGAACTACACGATATGAATAGCGATTTGATGCCGCAAGAGGCTAATAGCGAGGAAGTTCATCATCTTGGTCGCACCAAAGGTATATACCTTTCGCGAAACGGCTCGCAACAAGCCGAGAAGTAACACTACCCTGTTTGGGGGAATTCGATCGGTTCCGAAAAGCGGTTCGGTGCGCATTGTGCGGTGTGAGATGTATAAGGAAAGGCTCCCCACGGCGTGCCTTTGTGCAAAGCGCTGTAGGGAGCTTTTCGCACGGTTAGTTATCGCTGGGGAATAACTTCCGTATTTCGCTTTCAATAAGAGCTACATCCTTATTGAAATCGTCCCTAACCGTGGCAAAGAAGGACGCTAACTTTTCCTTTCCTTTGGCTGATTTCCGCGCTTCGCTTACCTTGCGCACTCCGGCAGCTTCCAACGAAGCGATCCGATCCAGCATAGCGCGGATGGAAGCGCGCTCTTCGTCACTGACCGCTTTGTGGGCTAATTGGTACACATCGTCCGCCAAATTTTCGGCAATCCGACGCATGTCTCTTTTTATATCACGCTTATTTGCCATAACTATACTTATTTATCGGTTTCGTTTGTTGGTTCGTTTTGCTCAGCGGCAGGGGCGGATTGCTCGGAATCCGTATCGCTATCCTTTGCTTCGCGTAGTTCTTTCAGTTTAGCGCGGCATTCGGTCATCGCGTTCATTACCTCATCCAGCTTGCGTTTTAGGGAATCGATATTCTTTTCCACGCCCTGCATCATTTCGTTGCCCCACTTACTGCTACTGGTAATAAGATCCGCATTACCGGAGGCGGTTAGTATTTGGGCGCGGAATCTATCCCGATCCCTGATGAGCGCTTCCATACGTTGTTTCACATCTTTGGTGCTATTCAGCTCGGCAATAGGCACGCGGAGTATTTCGGCCGTACGGGTATTACTGCTGCCCGACGCACGATTACCGTCACCACCGCGGTTGGTTCGCAGCACCACATTATGCTTACGGAGCACATCGTTCACTTTGTCGTAGAAAGCCTTGTGTACGGCATCCTTTTCGCGTGAGGGAACAAAGCCCACGGCACGGAAATCCTCTACCAATTTACCCAAACGTGCTTCAATATCGTTATGCTCGAGTTGTTCCTCGTTGGCAAGCAGACGATTCACCTCTTCGGTAAGTTCCTGTTTGCGCTTCATATTGTCCATTTGCTCCCGATGCGTGCGACGGCGCTGTTTGCGCTGTTCGTTTCGCGCATTGAAGAAAGTATCGCACGCCGTGCGCAGGCGTTCCCACAGCTCGCGGCTCCTACGTCCGTTGGTGAGATGACCGCCCTCCTTCCACTCCTGCTGAAGTGCTTTGAGCCGTTCGGCGGTAGTGCCCCAATCGGTACTAGTAGAAAGAGCCTCAGCTTCCTCTACCAGAGCGAGCTTTTGGTTATATATTTCGTCCTGCTGTTCATGCATTTCCTTGTAGAAAATGGTTCGCTTGGAGAAGAACAGATCACTGGCGGCGCGCATCCGCGAATAGAGGGGTTTTGATTCGGATTGTGGTACCGGACCAATTTCTTTCCATTTACGTTGTAGCTCAATCACTTTATCGCTATAGGTACGCCACTCGCTATAGGTTTGGATATCCGCATAGGGAACTTCCTCGATTGCTTCACATATTTTGCGCTTTTCCTCCATATTTTTCTCCTGCTCCGCCTTGCGCATCAGGAATACATCATCGGCGCGCTGGCGCACCACTTTGGAGAACTCGGAGAACTGCTTCCATATTTCGTCGCGAAGATCCTTTTCCACCGGACCAATTTCCTTCCAGCGAAGGTGCAGATCGTTTATTTCGCGTAGCGCAGCGGGGGGATCGTTACTTTCGGTAAGTGCCTTGGCGCGTTCAATCAGTTCCTGCTTGGAGGCGAGGTTTTTCTTAAAATCGTAGGCACGGAACTCATCGTTCAGCTGCCTCAGATCGTAAAATTGTTCCACCAATTGTGACCATTCGCGCTGCAGATCGTTGTAGTCCGATTCCGGCACCTTACCCGTATTGCGCCATTCTTGTTGAATTTCCCTAAAGTTTTTGGTGATGACGCCAAAATCGTCATTACTTTCGATCAGGCTCTTGAGGCGTGCCGCCAAGCCTTTCTTCACTTCCAAATTAGCCAAAGCCTCCTCGTGTTGCTTTGCCATCTGCTCACGGAAGCGTTCCACAAAGGTGTGGTACAGGTCGTTCAACCGACTTTCCTGTATTTGCATTGCTTCGTTTTGCGCGGCATTCTCGGCTTCGTCCGCCTCGGCTGAGCCGGCGCGACGCTTTTTATTACTGAAGATGCGACGCAGATTATCCACAGAGCGTTTGGAGGGCAGCGTGGGTTGTTCCAAAAGGGTTGCCAGCGCATCCACCAGTTCGGTGAGCGTCATAGCCTCTAATTCCTGTTCGGAATAACGAACCGATTCTTGTTCAGGCGCTTCGGCAGCTTTTTCCTCCGGAGCGGCTGCTTCCGTTTCTTCCGGTGCAACTACTTTTTCCTCCGGAGCGGACGGCTCGTTCGCCTCGGGTGCCGGAGCGGCTTCCGCAGCAGGAACAGCGGGTTCCTCCAAAACTTCCTTTGTTTCAACAGATGCTTCCGGAGTGCTTTCGGCTTCCGGAGTGACTACTTCCCGAGCAACCTCTTGCGGGGCTTGTTCTTTCTCGGTGTGGGCAGAATCAACCTGCGGCTGATTCGCGTTGGGAGTGGGATTCAATTCTTCCATAATGGCTACAAACAATCTAATGGAGATGGCGACGGGCTACGCGGCAATACCTAAAGTTTACAATGCAACACTTAATAGGAGGACGCGCGCCCATGTGCTCTCTCTAAAGACAAAGGTAACGAATTTAATTTCCAAAACCATACGCGGCACAACTTGTTACGATTAATAAGGAGCACTCCGTACCGACCGGTGCCACGGAGCCGCCGGATACCCCCCGCAAAAGATCTATACCTTTCGCACGATACCTATATACCTTTCATCTGAAACTTATATACCTATCACTTGAAACCTATATACCTCTCGAGCGAAACTTATATACCTTTTGCGAGAGCCAACCCGAACCAACCCGAACTATCCGAGCCTATCCAGGCTTGTCAGAACTTTTCGGATAAACTCCGATGGGCTCCGATTGATTCCGATCGATTCCGATAACCTCCGATAGCCTACGATAGCCTACGATACACTATAATACACTTTAATACGTTACGATACACTTC
>CABTZX010000055.1 GCA_902489445.1 uncultured Bacteroidales bacterium | reverse complement strand
TGAAACGTATATACCTCTCGAATGAAACGTATATACCTATCGATTAAAGGTATATACCTCTTGAGCGAAACCTATATACCTTTCGCCGGCAAGGCGTAAAAGCATGCGTAAGAATATAAGTAACACAATGAAATAAAATCATATAGCTTGTCCGATACGTTTTTTAATTTCCTGAAACGATTGCTTTTGTCATTAATATGATAGAGAGTGGTCTTTTTAATAGATCAGAGTAGGGCGTTTCATACTGTTTGCCATTAATTTGCTACCTTTGCCGAGTAGATGCGAAACGAATAATAGGACAGAAACGACTAATATATGACTAAAGCAACCTTAGTTGCCCGAGTAGCCAAAGAGACCGGTCTTGACCGGGACGAAGTGTTCAGAGTTGTGGAAACACTGATGGATACGATCAAGGAAACGCTACGCGAAGGGGAACGGATTGAACTGAGAGGCTTCGGCACCTTTATGGTGAAGGAGAGAGCTCCCAAGCTGGCGCGCAATATATCCAAGCAGGAATCAATTCTTATCCCTGCGAGGAAAGTACCCGCATTTAAGCCTTCTCGTAAGTTTACCTCACTTTTCCACGAAAACGAAGGAAAGAAGAAAAAGTAAGAGAAAACCCTCTGTCGGAAGGTGCCCCGATGCATCTTGCGAGGAAGTAACAGATAAACAATAAAAAAGAATAGTTATGCCAAGCGGAAAGAAAAGAAAAAGACACAAGATGTCTACGCATAAGCGCAAAAAAAGACTGAGAAAGAATCGTCACAAGAAGCACTAAGTATGCTATATGCGTATCGGAGAGTAAGAAAAGAGTGTCCCGTTGCGGTTGAATCTCACTAGAGAGGAGACAGCGCGGCACACAGCTCTCTGAAGACGAGTTGGGACGGAAAAGTCATCCGAAATAGAGATGGAAAGTCATTTAGTAATTGATGTAAAGGAGGATGAAACCGTCATTGCACTGCTCGAGGACAACAGATTAGTTGAATTACAGCGCGAAGAACGCAATCCGGAGTGTGCCTTAGGAGATATCTACTTAGGCCGTGTGCGGAAAGTTCGTTCGGAAATTAATGCAGCCTTAGTAAACATAGGATTCAAGCAACCGGCTTTTTTATCGTACAACGCAATGGGAGGTAGCTTTGAGGCTTCCCGTAAATTGCTGAAAAAACTCCGTTCGGAGAAAGGACGTAAAGGCGTACGACAGGTTGACGAATCTACAAAGGATGGAGACGCAAATCTTTCCTCGGACAAGAATAAGATAGATTCTTTGCTGGACAAGAATGACGAAGTGCTTGTTCAGGTCACCAAAGAGCCTATCAACACAAAGGGCGCAACGGTTTCTACGGATATTTCGTTCACAGGAAGATATATAGTGCTAAAACCTTATGGTAACGGCATTCATATTTCGCAAAAGATAAAGGATCTCTGTAGAAAGGAAAAGGACAATTACGAGAGTATTAAGATTGAAAACCTAATAGCTTCCATAAAGCCTGACGGGTTTGAAGTAATTGTACGCACCAGTGCTTTGGGGCGTGACTCTCGCGAATTGGTCAATGAGTTAAAGAATCTGGTTAATCGCTGGGAAGAGGTTAAACGTACGCTCAAAGCGACAAAGGAACCGGGGCGAGTACACAAGGAAGTAAGCCGTGCTATTGGCTTTATTCGCGATTCATTCAACGAGTCTTACACTAAGATAACAGTAAATGACGAAGAACTGTACCACGAGATAAGAGAATACATTAGCTTTTTGGATATCGACAAACCTAACATTGTCGAGTTCTATAATCGCCCAAAGCCGTTATTTGATGCTTATGGGATAACCAAACAGATCAAATCTTATATGGGACGCAACGTTACCTATAAGAGCGGTGCCTATTTGGTGATAGATACCACGGAAGCAATGCATGTTATCGATGTCAATAGTGGTACTGGTTCAAGAAAGTCTCCTGACCAAAAGGAGAATGCCTTCAACGTAAATATGCTGGCGGCGGAAGAGATTGCCCGGCAGCTCAGATTGCGCGATATGGGTGGAATTATCGCTATCGACTTTATTGATATGGAGCAGCCACAGTGTGACGAACTCTATAAACATATGGTCGAGCTTATGAAGAATGATCGTGCCTCCCATACCGTGTTGCCACTCAATAAATTCTGTGTAATGCAGATTACGCGTCAGCGGGTTCGACCGGCTACAAAGGTTAAAACGGAGGAAATGTGCCCCACCTGCCACGGAACGGGCAAAGCGAAGCCTTCCATACTGCTGACTGACGAAATTGAGGAATACATTAGGCGTGTGGTAGAGAGCGATCGCTCCCTTAAAACGATTACGTTAGTGGTACATCCCTACGTATCGGCATATATCAAGCGGGGACTTTGGGGCAAGTCTATACTTAATTCGTGGAAGCGAACCTTCAAAGTCGCTATCAAAGTGGAGGAAAATCAAAGTTTCCCGCTTCTGAATTACGAGATTGAGGAGGCAGAACCTCTACAGGAATGAACGACGGACCGTACCCCTCAAAGTGGCTCGAAAGGGCTGTGGATGAGTTGGCACAACTGCCCGGCGTGGGACGCAAAACGGCGCTACGCCTTGCGTTGCATCTATTGCGTCAGCCGCGTGAGCGTGCTATCGCCCTCGGACAGTCACTTATTGACATGAGGGAGAACTGCGGTTATTGCGAGCGTTGCCATAATATAAGCGACACACCGCTTTGTTCCATCTGCTCTTCACCGGAGCGAGAGCAAAGCGTTGTGTGTGTAGTGGAAAATGTCCGTGATGTGCTTGCCATTGAGCGCACTTACCAGTACAAAGGTCTTTACCATGTGCTGGGAGGCGTTATCTCAGCTTTGGACGGAACCGGACCGCACAATTTGGAAATTGAATCACTGATTGAGCGCGTCCGTACTGAACAGATAAAGGAGGTGATTCTTGCTATTAGTTCCACGGTAGACGGGGAAACAACCTGCTACTATATCTATAGGAAATTGAAAGATCTGCCTGTTTTGGTTACGCAACTATCCCGTGGTATCGCTGTTGGGGATGAATTGGAGTATATCGATGAGATTACCCTTGCCCAAGCGTTGCACGATCGCCGGCAGATGAGTGGTGCAGTTTCGTAGTGTTTGCTATGGATTGCTCTATTCTCGAGGATGATTTGGTTAGGCTTAGGCGATGCGAGCCGCAGGATGCCGAAGCCTTTTATCGGTGGGAAAGCATGCCGTCCATCGCTGCGAGCAATACGCTTTGCGAGCCTATTTCGCTCTTTCAAGCAGAGCAATTAGTCTCGCTTGGAAGCAGTTCCCTTCAGCAGAACGGCTATTTGTACCTCGTTCTTGAGCGAAAAGAGACGGTTTCAGCCGAGCGCTGTAGCTTAGGCTACGTGATGTTGTACAACTACGATTCCGTAAATGCCCGTAGTGCCATCGGTGTGGCTATAGATGAGCGCTATCGGCGTTGTGGATTTGCCCGGCGCGGTATCCGTCTGATGTGCCATTATGCCTTTTCCGTTCTGCGCATCGAGCGCCTTATTGCGGAAATAGCCGCCTATAACGCTCCGTCTCAAGCTCTTTTTGAATCGGAATCGTTTACCCGAATAGCAACGTTACCCCAATGGATTCGGCACAAAAATGCCTATGCCGATCTTCACATTTACGCACTATGTCCCTCTCCGTCAAGCAACAAATAGAACAACTCCGTAGGGAGATTGAGCAGCATAACTATAACTATTACGTAGCGTCTGCCCCCACGATCAGCGACGTTAACTTTGATCTGTTGATGAAGCAGTTGGAGGCTTTGGAAGCGGCTCACCCCGAGTATGCCGATCCGAATAGTCCAACCTGCCGCGTTGGTGCGGATCTTACTTCCGGATTCACCAGCTATCCGCATGAGCGACCCATGCTTTCGCTCGCAAATACCTACAATTACGATGAGGTTAAGGCGTTTTGGCAGCAAGTAGAAGGCGTTTCCGGCGCGCAAACAGCGACAGTTTCCGCAGAACTGAAGTTTGACGGTCTCAGCGTGGCGCTACATTATCGCAACGGTCAGCTGCTGAGAGCCTTGACGCGCGGGGATGGAATCAAGGGCGACGATGTAACGGCAAACATCCGAACCATCCGTTCTATTCCGTTACGATTGAGTGCCGCGCATTCATCAGGTGATATTGAAGTACGTGGGGAAGTATTGATGCCGTTTGCTGAGTTTGAGCGGATCAACAAGGAACGTGAAGCAAATGAGGAGGTACTCTTTGCCAATCCGCGAAATGCAGCGTCCGGTACGCTCAAAATGCTCGACCCCAAGATCGTTTCCCACAGACGGTTAGACGCCGTTTTCTATTATCTTTTTGAGGAAGGTAGCCCGCTTCAAACGCAACAGGACGCGTTGCAGCGCATTGCCGCTCTGGGCTTCAAGGCGTCTCCCCATGCTAAGCTCTGCAACTCGCTGGACGAAGTGCTCGCCTTTATCGATTATTGGGCAGAGAAACGCCTCGCGTTGCCTTATCCCACCGATGGAATCGTATTAAAGGTGAATCGGACGGATTTGTATTCGTTAATGGGTTCGACCGCGAAAAGCCCTCGTTGGGCGATCGCGTATAAGTATCCTGCCGAACAGGCCAAAACGAAGCTCGAGCGCGTATCCTTCCAAGTGGGACGTACCGGCGTGGTTACTCCCGTTGCCAACTTCGCCGCCATCCCGCTTTCCGGAACCATTGTGCGCCGAGCAACCCTGCATAATGCCGACTTTATGGCTGCGCTTGATCTGCACGAAGGCGACTGGCTCACGGTAGAGAAGGGCGGTGAAATCATTCCCAAAGTGGTATCTGCCGATGCTTCGCTTCGTAATCCGGGCGCGAAGCCGATTCTTTTTGTGACACATTGTCCCGAATGTGGCACTCAATTGGAGCAACGTGAGGGCGAAGTGGCTTGGTATTGCCCCAATAAGGAGGGCTGTCCGCCGCAAACTAAAGCTCTTTTGGAGCATTTTGCCGGTCGAAAGGCGGCAAATATCAATATCGGAGCCGAAACCATTGCCGCTCTGTACGATAGAGGCTTTCTCCGGAGCGTGGATGATTTCTATGCACTTACGCCGATTCAACTGGTCACTGTGCCGCATTTCAAGGAAAAGGCGGTCAATAATCTGCTGCAATCGATCGAAAAGAGCAAACAGCGCCACTTTGAAGCCATTCTCTTCGGGCTCGGCATCCCCTTTGTGGGCGAAAAGGTGGCTCAGATTTTAGCGAAAGCCTTTCCCGATATAGATCTTCTGATGTCCGCTCGTACAGAGCAATTGGAAGCGATTGACGACATTGGCGCCAAGATCGCGGACGGCGTTCAGAAATGGTTCGCCAACGAACGACACCAACAGATTATTCGCAACCTGCGATCTGCCGGATTGTCCCTGGCTTCCGCCCCTAAAACCGCCTCTCTTTCGGATACGCTTGCCGGCAAAAGCATCGTTATAAGTGGCTCTTTTGAGCGTCATTCCCGACAGGAATACGAAGCCCTCATTGAGGCGCACGGGGGAAAACGTACCTCTTCCGTAACGGGCAAGACCAGCTTCCTCGTGGCAGGTAGCGATATGGGCCCATCGAAGCGTGAAAAAGCCGAATCCCTCGGCATTCCTATCCTGAGCGAAGCCGACTTCCTCGCCCTAATCACCGAGCAGTAGCGCCAACTTCACACGTTCAATTCACCTACGGGAGCCGACTTCCTCGCCCCAATCTCCGAGCAGTAGCGCTGACTTCACACGCTCAATCACCTACGAGAGCCGACTTTCTCGCCCTAATCTCCGAGCAGTAGCGCCGACTTCTCATGCACCATTCCCCTACGAGCACCGCTTTCCTCGACCCAATCTCCGAGCAGTAGCGCTGTTCCCTCTATTCTTATTGAGCTTGTAGTACGTGGTTCTGCTGCGGCAGAACGCGTCTTGGCCAACTGCGATGCGGGTCGCCTTGGCTCGTCCGAGGCTTCCTGTCTCTATTCTTGCTCGTAGTTTTACCCTC
>CABTZX010000054.1 GCA_902489445.1 uncultured Bacteroidales bacterium | reverse complement strand
TTCGATACGTTAGGATACGTTACGATACACTTTAATACACTTCGATACACTTTAATACACTTGGGGGGTATGCCGTGTTGTACCTTTGCATCGTTCCTCAGGGAATAGGCGGTAGACGCGCGGAGCAAGCGAGCTCCGGCAGCGTGTTATCGCCTCGGGGCAAAAGCACCGACGGGCATTACCACCGACTGATTATTACATCAGCGGATGGTTAGCACCAGCGGATGGGTGAGCACCGGTTGATTATTACATCAGCGGATGATTAACCTCTACGGATGGCTAGTACCAGCGGATGATTGGCATCTACCGGTCCTTAGCGTTAGCGGATAGTAAAAAGCTGCGGATGGATAGCACCGGAAGTGCCGAGCCCCCCCCGAGGAACAGCGTTCTTTGACATATTGTAATAGCTCCCGCGCAGCGTTTGCTACGGAGGCGGTTACTTGACGCGGAGCGGATAGGGCGTATCGGCGCGTTCAGCGAGGCTGATCAGGCTCTGTTCGCCTATGGCGAGCGGCACGGCGCGGGTAGTCTCTTTACGCAAGAGGAGTACATCACCGCAGTGCAGGAGCGTGAGGGCGGAAAGTGCGGAAAGCGCTTTTTCCGGCATCTCGGGAGCATACGTTTCCGTAAAGGAGGAGCCGTCCGGCAGTGAAACGCTCAAGGCGAGCTGTGCCTCGGCATAGTGCGGAAAGCGTCCCTCGGTTACTATTTGCGGTTGCACATAGGGCGTAGGGAAGAAAGCGGCGGCACTATCGGCAAAGGCAACTGCGGTATCCCACGGCAATCCGGAGGCTGAAAGGCGCATCAGCAGGCGCGGGCAGAGTATATCGAATCCCACCCCGAGCGTCTCCACATAGCGAAGCGCAAAGCGCGGCGCAATCTCCTTGCCCGTTTTGGCGATGCGCAGTGCCAGCACCGGTACCGCGTGGTAGAGCGGCTCCTTATCCGGAAGGAAAAAGGGGAAGCCGTTGCGTAGGAGTCCTTCGCCCTTGTAATAGAGTACAGGCGCAGTGGATTCGGCTTCAAATAGGGCTGTGTAGACTTTCATCAGGAGGTTTTACGGCTCAATGACGGTGAATTCGGTACGTCGATTCAGTTGATCGGCAACCGCCTGCTCTTCGTCGCTGAGTGCTTCCACAATGGTGTCGCTCAGCTCGAGGGCATCGTCGGGTAGAGCGAGCTGCTTGCGCACGGCAGGCGTAACGGCGCGAGGCTTCGTTTTGCCGTATCCCTTTGCCTCCAAACGGGCGGCATCGATGCCAAGTTGCACCAAATAGGCAACCACGCTTTGCGCTCTGCGCTCCGAAAGCCCTATGTTGTAGGCATCGGGGCCGTGGCGATCGGCGTGCGAGGAGAGGCGGACGCGTACTTCCGGATTCTCGGTAAGTATTTTCGCCATCTCCTGCAGAGCGGCTTTGCTCTCGGGGCGAAGCGTTGCCTTGTCGAAGTCGTAGTAGATATCGTTGAACACCTCCGGTCGGTGACGGGAGGCAAGGTAGAACTCAATTTCGTACAGCGCGCTCTCTGTGAGCGGCTCCGTTTGGAAGGGAAGATACTGATTGAGATAATCTTTGTGTGATGCGAGCAGCAGGTAATCGGTATCGGTATCCAACTGAAGGGAGAAAAATCCGTCGGTGCGCGAGGTTACAGTGCGGTATTCCAACGGGTTGTTACGGCTCACTAAGCGCACGGAAGCACCCTCAATGGGGTTCCCCTCGCGATCCGCTACATAGCCCTCCAAGGTGACAAATACGGCATTTTGGTGAAACGAAAAGAGGTGCGGATAGCCGCGGCGATCGTTGCGCGATGAGGCAAAGTAGCCCTCGGTTACGTGCTCGCGGTCCGGAGTGGGCGAAAAGCAGATCCCGTAATCGTCGAACGACGAGTTGATGGGGCTGCCGAGATTGACCACTTGCCACTCGCCGTTTGTATCCAGCTTGGCACGGAAAATATCCAATCCGCCGAGACCGGGATGACCGTCGGAAGCGAAGTACAAGGTACTGTCGTCGTAAAAAGAGGGATACATTTCGTCGCCCGCACTGTTGATGGCGGCTCCCATATTGGTGGGCTTGAGCGTGCCAATCTGATCCGTGCGGATGGTGTAGAGGTCTTTGCCTCCGTAGCCTCCGGTGCTGACAAAAACCATGCGCTTCCCATCGGGCGATAGGGCAGGATGCGCCGCCATGCGCAGCGTATCGTCCCACATCTTCAGCTCTGTTCCGGCAGCGTACCCGCCTTCACCGGCACGTGCGGCGCGGAAGATCTTAGCGGTGCGGTCGTACAAATCGCTCTGCTCCACCGAGGTGTAGTAGAGTGTACTGCCATCCGGTGTGATTGCCGGAGCAGCATTGTCGTTACCGTTATTGATGCCTCCCTGAACACTATCGGGGCGCGACCAGACGCCGCGCGCGTTCTTTTTGGAGACGAACAGTTGATTGTTCTTTTCGCCCGTAGCGGGGTGTTCGGCAAGCGCCGGATTACGGCTGCGGGCAGAAGAGAAGATGAACTCCGTACCCTCAGAGGAAAAGGTACCGGCAAAGTCGCTCCGCGCCGAGTTAAGCAGCTTCGCTTCAGCTATTTGGAAGCGAAAGCGATTTTCGGCGAGTTGCTCTTTTTGCCGTAGTTCCGTAAGGAATGCCGCGGCATGCGGTTCGTTGGGGTAAAGCTCCAGGAAGTGCGTAACCATATCCGCCGCTTCCGTGTACTTACCAAGCATTTCGCAAAGACGCGCTTGGGTAAGCATGGAGGCGCTATCAAGCGGCAACAAACGCGCCGCCATACGGTAATAACCCAGTGCGCGGCTCGGGTTGCGCATCATTCGGTAGTTTTCGGCAGCTTTGAAAGCAAAGTAGCCCTTATGCTCCGGTTCCTTTCGGCTCGTGGTTCGGTAGAGCTTTTGGTAGAGAAGGGCTGCTTCGGCATAGCGCGCAGCCTTATCGGCCAGCTCCGCCTCCTTGATGCGCCGAGCTCGGCACCCGCCCAAAAACAGGGCGCTGAGGAGCAGCAGGACTAACGAAAGCCGATAAGCTTGTGAAGTTGAACGCTGAGTCGCCATTCCGGATGTTGTAAGATGTACGCCATACACTCCTTTAACGCACCATCGGCACCGTTTATTTTGTTGCTACGCCCCACAATGGGACTGAGAAAGTAGCACGATGCTTTGGGAAGGGTGCTTTGAAGCGGAGGGAGCGGAGTGCCCTTGCCAAAGGGAAACCGCCATTCGTTTACACCTTGGGGAAAATTGACTCCAAGGAGTGGAAACGCTTCCGGCTTAGGGCTTACGGTGATCCAATCGATCCCATTGGGAACGGGACGCGTGCCGTTAGTCTCAATGCTCTGCCGATAGCCCTTCGCCTTGAAAAAGGCTACGAGCGCATCGGTGAGAAAGAGAGTGGGCTCGCCACCGGTCCAAAGTAGCTCCTTGGAGGGAAACACCGCCACGGCGCGAAGAATCTCCTCGGGCGAAAGCATTTGAGCGGCGGCGAAATCGGTATCGCAATAGGAGCAATTCAGGTTACACCCGGCAAAGCGGATGAACACCATAGGCGTGCCACTCTGCCCGCCTTCGCCCTGGAGCGAATAGAATATCTCGTTAATGGGGAGCGTTTCCATTCTTTACGAATGCGCAAACGGCTCCAACGAATAGGAGGCACTGCACTTGGCGGTTTCCTCCACCGTACAGCTGACGAGCGTAACCCCCGTGCCGGCAAGGCATTCGGGCGCAACGCAGCAAACCAGATAGCGCGCAATGGCCTCGGCAGTGGGGTTGAACGGCACCACAACGATGCTTTCGGCATCCACCGCCTGCAATTGTGCGAGCCACGGATCCTGTTCCCACAGCATCATACGATGATCCCAATGCGCTTCCAACCAGGCGCAAAGACGCGTTTTAATCTCGCCAAAATCGATGATGCGCCCAAGGTTATCCATCTCCTTTGCGTGGCAAACGAAGTGAATACGGTAGTTGTGCCCATGCAGATGACGGCACTTGCCCGAGTGACCCACCACGCGGTGACCCATACTTATATCGTGGTAGCGTGTAACCACCATCGTTCCCATTCTGTTCGCTTCGTGTAGTTCTTTCATATACCTGTTTGCAAAGATACGCTTTTCCGCGCTGCTTGTGCGATGGCTGTTCTGCTCATATTGGCTATCTTTGCGCACGGATAGCACCCCAAAGGGTTGTTCTGCAAGAAAATGATGCAGAAAACAACCTCTAAGGATAGTTTGAACGAATCGGAAGAGAAAATATAGGCATATGGCATTTTCCGCAGAAGCATTGGTACTGTTTTGCAGCATTATCATCTTTGCCGGTATCATAATCGGCAAGGTGGGCTCGCGTTTCGGTATCCCGGTGCTGCTGCTGTTCCTGTTCACCGGAATGCTGTTCGGTGTGGACGGGTTTGGCTTCCAATTCAGCGACGCCAAAATGGCGCAGAGTATCGGTATGGTTGCCCTCACCATTATCCTCTTTACGGGGGGAATGGATACCAAAATAAAGGATATACGACCGGTGCTCGGCCCGGGAATAGTGCTTTCCACGGTAGGCGTTCTGCTCACCACCGGCTTAACCGGGCTTTTCATTTACTACATCTCCAACCAATTCGATTTGGGACAGGAGTTCTCGCTTCCGTTGGCGCTCCTTTTAGCCGCCACCATGAGTAGTACGGACTCGGCATCCGTATTCGGGTTGCTCCGCTCCCAGCGCGTGCAATTGAAGCAGAACCTCAAGCCTGCCCTGGAGTTGGAGAGCGGAAGTAACGACCCGATGGCCTACTTGCTTACCATTGTGCTGATGCAGTTCATCGGTAGCGCATCCGTATCCGTGGGACAATTACTACTTCAGTTCTTGTACCAGTTTGTGGGAGGCGCGGCAATTGGTGTGCTGATGGGGGGGCTGGCAACCTTATTGATCAACAAATTGCACATCCCCAACCGCACGCTCTATCCCATTATGCTGTTGTGCGTGCTACTCTTCACCTTTTCTGCCACTACGCTGATTAAGAGCAACGGCTATTTGGCGGCATACACCGCCGGCATTGTGGTGGGGAACAACCGGTTGAAGCACCGCTCGAGCATCAGTAACTTTTTCGATGGGATTACCTGGTTGGTACAAATTGCACTTTTCCTTTTGCTCGGCTTGCTGGTCAATCCGCGCGAAGCGATGACCATCGGTCTGTTGGCGGTGCCGGTGGGCATCTTTATGATGCTGTTGGGCAGACCGCTCGCTGTATTCATCTCCCTTTTGCCCTTCCGACGCATGACCAACCGGGCAAAGCTGTTCATTTCGTGGGTGGGCTTGCGTGGAGCCGCTCCCATTATCTTTGCCACCTATCCGGTGGTGAGCGGCATCGAAGGGTCGCAGCACATTTATTCCATTGTTTTCTTCATCACACTGCTCTCCCTATTGGTGCAGGGCATGACCATCACTCCTGTTGCCAAACGGCTCGGGTTGGCTACCGAAGCACCGCCCGAGGGTAGTTTCATCGGCGTAGAGATACCCGAAGAGACCGGCACCCACATGGAAGAGCGAACGGTTGATGAGCAGATGCTTGCCAATGGTGCCGAGCTACGCAACGTACAGTTGGGCGAAAACGAGCTGGTGATCCTCATCCGGCACAACGATCGCTTTATCGTGCCCAAGGGTCGCAGCAAGCTGCACTTGGGCGACTCGCTGCTCATTGTGTGGGCTTCCGACGAAACCTCCGGCAAAGAGAACGACAACACACTTGCCGCACGCATCCGGCAGAAGCTGATGCAGTAGCGCGCAACAGTGCCCGCCATCTCCGCTTAAGCCGTAGTAGCGCCTTGTGCTACCCGGAACTATCGCTAACCGCTATCAGCGTGGAAAATTCCTCGCTCTGGATCTATAACAATATGTCAAAGAACGCTGTTCCTCGGGGTGGCGCATCCGTACCGCCGCACTAACCATCCGCTGATGTAATAATCAGCCGGTGGTAATGTCAGTCGGTGCTTTTGCCCCGAGGCGATAACTCGCTGCCAAAGCTCGCTTGCTCCGTGCGTCTACCGCCTATTCCCGGAGGAACGATGCAAAGGTACCACACGGCATACCCCGCAGATGTATTAAAGTGTATCGAAGTGTATTAAACTGTATCGTAACGTATCCTAACGTATCGA
>CABTZX010000053.1 GCA_902489445.1 uncultured Bacteroidales bacterium | reverse complement strand
CCTTCGTTCAGGTTGCGTCTGCAAAGGTAATACATTTTTCGCCGAAAACAATACCCCGCTCCATTTTTATCGTCTCATTCCACCACACATCGCTCCCTATTTACTTACCTTTCAACAACATACACCGCACAAAATGAGTTATCAACAATAAAGCAATCTGTAAACGGAAACATCAAATCCTCCATATTCCCTTGTGGTGTTTTCTGCTAAGCGAAGCTATAGAAAGCTGTTTTCTCTATACCTTTTGTGGGATTGCTAATAGAAATTCAGCAACTCCGGAGGAAATTATTCAGTGTAAGCCTATCTATAAAGCGGCTTCCCATCCGAGGGCGGCGGCTCCCAGTATGGCGGCATCGGAATCGGAAAGGAGCGAGAAGAGCAGCTTTGGTTTATCGAAAACGCGCATCAGATTGGCATCGAAAGCCTCTCGCACGGGGCGCATCAGTAGCTCACCGGCAGCGGTCATTCCGCCAAAGAGTATAATGGCTTCAGGAGACGAGAAGGTAACGAAATCGGCCAATGCTTCGCCCAAAATACGCCCTGTAGTATCAAAGATCTCTTTTGCCAAAGCATCTCCCTGTACAGCAGCATCATAGATTATTTTCGAGGTAATACTATCTGTTGGAATATCTCGTAAAAGTGAGGGGTCATTGGGTCGCGCGAGCAGAAGTTCACGTGCCGTTTGCGCCATTCCGCTTGCGGAGCAGTACGTTTCCAAGCATCCTTTGCGCCCACATCCGCACGGGCGCCCGTTACGTCTTATAATAAGGTGTCCCAATTCGCCTGCCAATCCGTCATGCCCGTACACCACTTTGGAATCAATCACAATACCACTACCAATGCCGGTACCCAGCGTAATGAGAATAAAGTTTTTCATTCCCTTGGCGACTCCGTAGGTCATTTCGCCAATAGCGGTTGCTTTGGCATCATTCGTCATAGTTACGGGAATTCCGAGCCTCTTTTTGAGCTCTTTACAGATAGGAATTGATTCCTTCCACGGTAAGTTAGCGGCAAATTCAATCTTTCCTGTATAGTAATTGCCGTTAGGCGCACCGATTCCCACGCCTCCGACCTGCCCCTTCACGCCACAAGCTTCAACCAGATTTAGTATATGTTCCGCCAAAGCATCCAAATAGGCTTCCACATCAGCCCCAAAGGCGCGCGTTTTCAGCTTATCACATTTGAGGATAGTACCGCGAGCATCCACAATACCCACTACCGTATTGGTTCCCCCGACATCTACCCCCACAACAAAGCTCTTTTTCATAATGATACCATTATGTAATTCATTTTCCCTCTTCTTTAGCAAAGATAATAATATTTTCGATTTATACGCTCAATTCGTCTACTTTAAGGATCAAATTACGCTCCATGTTTAGGCAAGAATTCTACCCGATAAGAAAAGAGCGATTAAACAGCATCGAACAAAACATCTATACCTATCAAACGATACTTATATACCTTTCGATCGGAAGGTATATACCTTTCATTCGAAACTTATATACCTTTTGTCACAGGGGATTAGGTCACTTATCAGGCAGGCTACTCACCCAGGCGGCAAGCATCGCAAAGCCCTCTTCGGAAAGGTAGCTCTCGGGATGAAACTGTACGCTACGAAGCGGCAGATCCTTGTGCCGGAGCGCCATAATAGTATGGTCACTTGCGGCTCGGGCGGTTATTTGCAACGTTTGGGGCAAGGTAGCTTCGTCCACAACCCAAGAGTGGTAGCGCGCCACTTTTGTGCCGTGATATGCTCTAAAGAGCAGTTCATCTGCAGCTACATCAATAAGCTGTTCGCCATATCCGTGCCGAGGATGCTCAAGCCGCACCGGTTCTGCTCCAAAGAACGCTCCCAGAGCCTGATGCCCCAAGCAGATTCCGAGCACGGAGTGCGTGGTATAACAACGCGCCACGAGGGGCAATAAACCTTCCGTACGGATAGGCGTAGACGGTCCCGGAGAGAGCACAACTCCGGCGTACAAGGATAGATCAATTGCGCCGGCTTGTTCTACCGACACAATCTCTACGGCACACCGATCCATCGCTCGCAGTAGTTCCACCACGTTGAAGACAAAGGAATCGTGACAATCTGCTATCAGTATTTGTCTCATAGTCCCAACAAAGGTAGTACATTTGCACGGCTATGGGAGAGGATTATACTAACCCGGCACAGATGCCGGCAGAAGATTTATTCCGAGCGATGAACCGCTTGGGGCAAACTCGTACCCCCTTTCTGTTTGCGGTTGATTACAAAGCAGAAGAGGGCATACTGGTGCCGCACCCGGAAGAACAGACAGAAATCCGCTATAGTATTAGGGGACGAGGGAACATGCCTCTATCCACCGAGCCGTGCAAAAGCGCTTCGTTACGCGTTTATCCGCGTTCTTTTGAAAAATACCAAGGACATTTTGAGCGAATTAGACGCGCCTTTGCGAATGGGGACAGCTTTCTTGCCAACTTGACTATTGCCACGCGGATTGAAACATCCTGCACCCTTTTGTCTATTGCAGAGCGCGCGGATGCGCTGTACCGCCTCTACGTACCGGGGCAATTTGTCTGCTTTTCGCCGGAACGATTCGTACTGATTAAGCCCGATAAAGAGGGATTTTACCGAATTGAGACAAACCCGATGAAAGGCACTATTGATGCCACATTGCCAAATGCTCGCGAGCGCATTCTAAACGATGCCAAGGAGACGGCCGAACACTATACCGTTGTTGACTTGATGCGAAGTGATTTGGCGCGCGTAGGTCGCAACGTACGGGTAGATCAATTCCGCTACATCGATGAGATTAAGACGCTCAAAGGAAGTCTGATACAGGTATCTTCGCTAATCAGCGCTACGCTTCCTCCAAACGCCATCGATACGTTAGGCACGATTATAAGCAAATTGCTTCCGGCGGGCAGTATCACGGGAGCGCCAAAAGAGGCTACCGTGAAGGCGATTGAAGAGGCAGAAACGGAGCCGCGAGGGTACTATACGGGCGTTTTCGGGTACTTTGACGGCACTTCGTTAGATTCAGCGGTAATGATCCGCTTTATAGAGCAAAAAGAGGACGGCACACTACTCTATCACAGTGGCGGTGGCATCACCATCAACAGCCGTGCGGAAGACGAATATCGGGAGGTAATCGAGAAAGTGTACCTACCTTTTACATAATGGAAGAACTGTTTATTGAAAGTATCTGCCTAAAGGAGGGCAAACCGCAGCTATTGCCCTATCACACAGCGCGTATGGCACGCACGGCTAAGGAGTTAGGTTTTCCCTGTCCGGAACTGCCGGATTTATCCGTTCTTTGCCCCGAATCGCTTCGCAACGAGGTAGTTAAATGCAGAATCCTCTACCGAGGTGCTATCGAACATATCGGCTTTGACGCGTACCGCTACCGCACCATTCGCAGCTTTGAGCCGGTAAAACTGCCCGATGGCTATACGTATAGGCATAAAAGTACCGATCGAACTGTACTAAATGAGCTAAAATCACGTAGCAAAGCGGACGAAGTGCTGCTGGTTAATAGCGAAGGCTTCCTTACCGATAGTAGCTTCAGCAATTTGGCTCTCTTGCGCCAAGGGCATTGGTACACGCCCGATACGCCTCTGCTCGAGGGGGTTCAACGCGCGTTCCTCATAGATCAGGGCATTCTTACACCTATACGCATCAAGGCAACCGAGTTAGAGCACTATGAGGAGGTCCGTTTCATCAACGCAATGCGTCCGCTTACAAATGGGAGATAATAACTGCTTTTTGGTACCTTTGTGTTGCAAAACTGCATTGCAAGTAGGTTTGCGCCATGACCCAAACAGCAATTAGGCAAGCTGAACCATAAAACCATAGAAGATGAATAAGGCAACGACTGAAGAAGAACAACGAAAAAAAGACGTAGAACGGCTCCACGCTTTGGAATACGGAGCAATACCTTCGTTGCTTTTCAAGTATGCATTGCCTGCCGTTATCGGCACCGTGGTGAACGCGCTCTATAACGTAGTGGACCGCATCTTTATTGGTCAGGCTGCAGGAGACCTTGCCATTGCCGGATTAGGCGTTACCTTTCCCATTCTGCTCTTTCTGATCGCTTTTGGAATGCTTATTGGTTCCGGAGCATCGGTTCGCGTATCCATTCTGATGGGTCGCAAGGAATTACACAAAGCCGAACAGATATTGGGCAACGCACTCATCCTCACTTTCGTTTTCAATGTAGTGCTTTGCACGCTTGCACTAATCTTTTTGGAGCCACTGCTTAGGCTTTTCGGTGCCGGAGACGCTATTATTCCCTACGCTAAAACGTACCTCTATATTGTAATTCCCTTCAATCTGTTCTCCGATTTATCATTCAGCTTCAACGCAGTGATGCGGGCTTCCGGCTATCCCACCAAAGCGATGATCTCAATGCTCATCGGTGCCTTGACCAACGTTGTGCTGGATGCGCTCTTTATCTTCGTTTTCGACTGGGGAATTGCCGGTGCCGCTTGGGCTACTTCCATTGCAATGGTGATTGCCGCCTGCTACGTAATGAGCCATTTCTTCGACAAACGCTCCATAGTTCACTTTACGAAGAACGGAATGAAGCCCTCCCGACACATGATCGGGCAGATCATTTCCATCGGCGTTGCGCCCTTTGCCATGGCTATTGTGGGTGCCGTTGTCAGTATGGTTATCAATCGCTCTTTTGCACAATATGGCACTACCGAATCGGAAGTAGTGAGCGCGATGGCTGCCTACGCTATCATATTGGGCATTACACAGCTATTCATTCAATTTATGTTGGGCGTATCGATGGGAATGCAGCCAATTGTGGGCTTCAACCTCGGTGCGGGTAAAATAGAGCGTTCCATAAAGGCATATAAGTGTGCGCTACTAGTCAATATATCCGTTGCCACGCTCGGATTGCTGATTGCGCTACTCAAGCCCTCAATCTTTGTAGATATATTCAATCCCGGCCCCGAGTTGGCTCATCTCACCTATACCGCCATCGGCATTGTGTTGCTCGGCTTCCCATTAGTCGGCTGCCAGCTCACGAGCGTTCAATTCTTTCAAGGATTGGGGCATAGTGGCAAGGCGATGTTCATCTCGGTCACGCGGCAACTTATATACCTGCTCCCGGGGCTGCTCATCCTTCCCATTTTCTACGGAATCAAGGGCGTTTGGATCGCCATGCCCCTTTCGGATGCGCTTTCCGGGCTAACCGCTATCGGCATGATACTCTTCTTTATCCCTCGATTCCGGAAGCGCTACGGCAAAAAAGAGCCATCCGATCAGCTCCCTCATACCACAGAGACCAAATAACCTTATACCTATGTCCGTTTTTGTTGAATCTTTTTGGGCGATCATCCTCTTTGATGCTCTATTTATCTGGCGCGGAGGAAAAGCTCTTGCCCCAAAGCCTTGGCTGAAGTACACATTCTATTCCCTTATCGCCGCCCTCTTTGCTCTTTACTTTGTGGGGCTTTTCGGCTTCAAATCGTTGGGGAGCGTTACCATGCGCCACATCCTGAACATCTGCAATACCTATTACTTTACCGCCATTTATGCGGTAATGGGATTGATTCTTTGCGAACTACTCGCGCTACTGGATCGATTTACTTTCCGATGGTTTTACCGAAGCAGCGAGCGGAACAAGCGAAAAGTGCGCTACATTGCCTTTACTGCCGTGTTGCTTTCCTCGCTTCTCATCGTGGCGAGCGGTATGATGCGCGTGGCACATCCCCAAATCACGCACCTATCCCTCTCCACCACCAAGCGGACTCCCGCCTGCCGTGATAGCGTGCGCATCGCGTTCATTTCCGATGTGCATATCGGCGAGTCGATCCGTCCCCGTCATATCCGCTCTTATGTGGATCAGATTCTCCGGCAAAAGCCCGATATTCTCCTCGTGGGAGGCGATCTATTCGACTACTTCAGCTGTTACGGATATGATGGCGATATCATCCCCCTAATGCGCGACCTTGCGTCCGAGATTCCACTGGGCGTCTATATGGTAATGGGCAACCACGATTACCGCGCCGATACGCCCGAAAAGGTACAATGGGTCAAGGATTGTCACGCACATCTTCTCATTGATACCGCGCAGCTCATCGATAACTGCTTCTACCTCGTGGGCAGAGACGATGCTACGCAGCGACACCGCAAAGAGGCGGCAGACATAATGGCGAACATTGATAAATCTCTACCTATCGTTTACTTCGAGCATCAGCCAAAGGAATTGAACAAACTGCCCACGCAATGGGTCGATCTCGCCCTTTACGGTCATACCCACGACGGACAGATTTGGCCTTTCAAGTGGATTGTGGAAGCTTATTTCCCCCTTGCATACGGATATCGGCGTATAGGTAACACTCACTTCTACGTATCGAGCGGAATAGGTGCCGCCGGACCCGCCATCCGAGTGGGTACACGGAGCGAAATCGTTGTGATTGACCTCGTATTCGGAGCCGAGCGCTAACCGCCCCCGTCGCTCCGCCCCGACTCAACGCACGAGCCGCCCCGCATCTGCGCACCTCGCGCAATTTTCTACCGAGGAAGCGGAGCGCATCTACGATGGGATCGGAGCGGTTCTCCAATGCGATCAAATCGTTGCTCCCATGCTGTCCGGGCGTTTGTTCGGAGTTGTCGGGGGAAAGTCTATAGAGTTTTTCCAGAAAGTCTATAGAGTTTTCTGAAAAAGTCTATAGAGTATT
>CABTZX010000052.1 GCA_902489445.1 uncultured Bacteroidales bacterium | reverse complement strand
CTATAGAGTTTTTCCAGAAAATCTATAGAGTATTTTTCGAAAGTCTATAGACTTTTCTCGGACCGCACCGTACAAACGATCCGTTCCCTCCCATCCTCCGCTCTTCTTCTTTCGTACAAACGCCCCATTTCCTCCCATCCCTCGCCACAATATCACCCATTCCCGACTCCATTGCCTGGGTAGAAACGCTCCGCCCTCTTCCATCCCCGCTCTGATAGAATGGGACGGACCGGACGAAAGCTCGGGATGGATTGACGATTCTTCCCGCACGGAGGTTTGTTTACCTCGGATTTAGCGGTTTATGTACTGACTTTTAATGACGATAAATCAGTGATAATTGGTAGGTAAATGGGGGAAGGGAACATCAATAAGATAAGATCTGCGATACATACACCAAGCTCCTTCGTTGGAATTCATTGGAGTTTATAGGATGTTTTCAAACGAAAAAGTGAAAGCGTATCGGTAGAGAAGGCGAGTGTGTACTGCCATTGCTTCTATCGGAGTTAATCCGAACTAAACTGAAGAAGCGAGAGGATAAATCGAGAGTGAGGAATATCCTAAGAGACAAATTCAGGGTAGAAAGTTACCCGAATTGAAAGTATTGAAGGGCTTCCGTTGAGAGACGAAATCCAGACTAATCTTATATTGGGGCTACGTTTGGGGGTTTCAATTGATATTTATATACACATAGACACAATGGTGAAACAACGTCTTTTGAGAACCACTTACAGATGTGGTGCTTAAAAAAGAAGCCCTGGGATAGGTATCCCAAGGCTTCAATATTTCTTCCGAAGCGCATTGTGACACTTCGAGCAATTTTCGTTTAACGGAAGATACGTTCCGTAATCGAACCGCTTTCGGTTGTCAGCACTACAAGGTAGTTTCCTTCTGCAAGTTCGGCAAGATCAATACGTGCATCGGGATGATCGATGGCGAGAAGCTTCTTGCCGTCAACCGAGTACACGGAAACGTTTTCCACACGTTCTACATTGACAATATTCAAGATGCCATCAGTAGCAAGTTGCGTGGGATACACGGAAGGAGCCACACTTGAGGCTAGTTGCGGTGCATCAGTGCCCGTTGGTGTTTCGTATTGCACGATAACCTTGTATTTATCGTTTTTAGAACCGCTCTTATCCGTGGTAGAATTCCTGTCGCGTCCTAATTCTCGGAGCGTTTGGCCATTCTTCTTTACGATATATCCCTTAACGAGAGGGAAAGGAACTGCTGTATTCGTACGTACAAATACGCTCGTTTCAGATTCTTCCGTGTACTTTTCGGCTGATGTGGAAAGGGTGAGGCGTACGGCTAAGTATCCGTTTAGTTCAGCGTCAACCTGATTCATACGAACCAAGAGAGTGTACGGATCGATAGTGATTCTCATTAGGGAGCCACGATATTTGCACAACTCATCGTTCGTGCCATCCATGTAGCAAATCTTGGTTGTTTTTTCTTCCTTGTTATTGAAAGAAGCACCGGCAAAAAGGAACTGATTGGGATTCACTTTGTAAGGCTTGTTCAGTTCTACAGTAACCCATTCCCCGGGTTTCCAGTTATCCGGAATAACTACATTTTCTTCAATCAACGTTTCCGCCGGACCATTCATAATGCATATACGCAAATCGGACGTTTTTCCGGTAGGTATAATGCTAACAGCGGAAATGTACATGGGCGAATTGTCATAGTTAACCATTTCATCGGCTCTAAACTTGGAGAACAACTGTACTCGTTCAGGAATACCCAGTTGGCCGAATTTGAGCGAATTGAAAGGAGGTTCCTTAGGATTGAGATTAGATGGGTAACCAAAGAGGGATACTTCCTGCAAGTTTCCGGGTTCGTTCCAAGTAATTTCAACTCCTTTTTCTGTTTCTGTTACTTTGGGAGTCACTTCGCGCTTAACATCACCCAGATATACACCCATTTGTACCTTATCGGCATCAGCAAACGTATAGTCTGTACCATTGTTGTAGCCATCATCTGGAATCTTGTCTCCGCCAAATGTGTAGCGAGCTTGTACTGCATAAACAGCGTGGCCTTCTCCGTTTGTATTGCTTCTGGCGTCTTCAACGCTTTCACTGTACGAGGAGGCATCTGCAGGCAGATCTTTACCTTCCAAGTAGAGCCCGTTACGGAAAATACGGTAATTAACGCTCCAATGAGCAGGAAGCTTATCGGTAGCAACAGGTTTCCAAGCTACGTTTACCGTTTTCGCATCTTCGGAAAGCGATACTTTCAAGTCTGTGATGGCATCCAAGGGACGCAAATCATCACGCCATATTCCTTCTAATGTTTCAGACCCCGTACCGGAAGGATCTAGGAAAGTATCCATTGAAAAGAGGGTATTTCCATCCTTTTTGTACTTGTTCCAGTGGGAGTTTAAGCGTCCGTACCAGCAGAAGTTGTTACATCCGCCCGTACCGCCTGTTAATGTGCCTACAAACAATTTCTTTTGGTTAAACAGAGGCGAACCGCTACTACCACTTTCCGTACCGCCTTTGGCAAATGGGAAGCGGAAGTGGTCGGAAACACCTCCAATATTACCATCATTATCAGGGCCCCATTGGTAAAGAAGAACATCTTCTTCGTTTACAGAAATCTTCTTTGAGTCGCCTGACGGATGATGAATGCCCACAACGTGTCCCGGAATCTTGCTAGAACGATCCCAACCACTATAGAAAACGCGGAAAGCCTTAGGTATTTCCTTATTAAGTTCTAACAAGAGACCATCACTCTTTCCGTTGATATCAATAAAGCTCCTAAGCTGGCATCCCACCATAGTACGACCACGTGTTACGCCAATACCGGCCTTGCTGCAGCCCGGTTTTTCGTAATGGAACGTGAACATCCATTCATCCAACTTATCTTGAGCAAGGTCAGGCTTCATGATACAGTGGGCAGCCGATATAATGTAGGGTTTGAAGTCCTGAGCCGTATTGTTGAGTAATGTTCCTGTACACAAACTGACAAACTTGTCAAAAACCATCCATATCTGTGCGACAGCGGCCTTTTGTGTTTGCCATTCGTCTCCTTCCGGGCAATTTATCTCAATTTGGCAAGAGGAAGCAGAGTGGTCTTCTCCCGTATCGGTTTGGTCGCGGAGCTGATTCTTTTCTGTACTGTGGTAGATATAGCCCACTCCGGAAATCTTAATTGAGGGCAACTGTGCTTCAGTTGCCGAAAGATAAGGAGCATACTCCATAATAACAACATCCCCTGGCAGAGGTTCGTTAGCAAATGCACCATGTTCTCTATGGGTAGCATGAGTGTATGAACCCAACAGATTTACACGGTCCGGTGTATAGATAAACAGTTCTCCACCGCCTTCGGGAATATAGAAATCATCGTAGTAGAGAATCATACTCTTAGCACCTTCTGATTCAATACGAAGCGTGTATATGGTTCTCCCATTTACGGTGCTTTTCCGTGCCGCCTTGATAAAATCAATCTTTTGATCTATTACCCGTCCAACTTGAAGTGGCATCGTAGCAATTCCATCTGAAGAAGTTGCTGCCCAGGTGTTGGTACTGATAGCATCTTCGGGATTGAAGTCCGGACGCACTCTTATTACATTTGGAGTAAGTTCTCCACTGCGCAACAAACTTGTTGTTGCCGCAAAGGATGGAGGGGTGCCGCCAAAGGATTCCTGAGCCCGAGCAGTGAATGCTTGCGGAAGCAGTACCCCTACAGCGATGATTAGTGTAGCGAATAGCGATTTTGTTGATCTCATTGCTTAATTGTTTTATTATTGCAGTTCTTCTGTTTCTTCAATTCCACGACAACAAAGGTAATGAATAAAGGGATAAGGGAGATTAAAGATGCCTATTACAAGAAGAGACCGCTCCTAATAAGCTCGTATAATGCCTATTTGTAGGTATCGAATTCGACTTATTACCTTACAATATGTATTGCAGAGGCATCTCTATCGTTATACCTTTGCGGCGATAGAATAAAATGAAACGGAATAACAAAATGAAAAGAACTCTATTATTACTATTTGCACTTTGCTTCTGCACGGCATTATCAGCGCAGAACAAGCATCACGCACTTAGCGATGCCAACGTAATCGGACACGTTGTAGATGCCATTTCCCACGAGCATCTTCCGGGTATGACCATTCAGATTAAAGGCACCACCTTTGGCACTACTACCGACGGCACAGGACACTATTTCCTGAAGAACCTCAAGCCTGGTAAGATTACTCTCGTTTTGCGAGGTGTTGGCTATCAGAGCCAGGAAAAAGAGATTTCGGTTGAACGTGGGGTAACACACGAAATAAACTTCGGAGCCGTGGAGGATGTAATTAATATGGACGAAGTGGTTGTCACCGCTAACCGGCAGGAAACGCTACGTCGCTTGGCTCCTACGGTAGTAAGTATTGCGGACGAAAAGCTGTTCGCACGCATCAATGCCAACAACCTCTTGCAGGGGCTTTCCTTCCAACCCGGTCTTCGTGTGGAAAATAATTGCCAAAACTGCGGCTTTAACCAGGTTCGAATAAACGGATTGGACGGACGTTACACGCAAATCCTCATTGATAGCCGCCCCATTCTCAGTGCTTTGGCGGGCATTTATGGTATAGAGCAAATCCCCACCAATATGGTTGAACGCGTGGAAGTTGTGCGCGGAGGCGGATCGGCTCTATACGGATCTTCTGCCATTGGCGGTGTAGTGAACATCATTACTAAAGCCCCTACCGGTAACAGCTTTAGCTTTAAGGAATCGCTTTCCTTTACCGGAATGAGCAAGCCGGATAACAATGTCAGCTTCAACGCATCTTTAGTAAGCAACAATAATCGCGCCGGAGCAATGGTATTCGGACAAGCGCGCAATCGCAAGCCTTGGGATGTTAACGGCGATGGATTCAGCGAACTCGGTTTACTGAACTCTCAATCATTTGGAACGCGCACGTATCTTAAAACAACCGACTATACACAGCTCTCCACCGAATTTCATGCTATTCGCGAAGATCGCCGAGGTGGCGACCATGTAGAAGAACTCCCCGATCACGTAGCTGCCGTATCGGAACACGTTCGGCACACCATCTACAGCGGTAGCGGTAAGTTTGACCTCTTTTCTTCCGATTACAAGCATCACTTGCAGGCTTTCGTTTCCGGACAGAGCGTTGCTCGCGAAAGCTATTACGGAGGTATTGGCAACCAAACTGACGAAAAAGGCCATGCCTTGGGCGAAGTGGGCTATCCCATCCCCAAGGAAGCGTGGGGCGAAAATAACGGACACACCAACGGTCTTACGATTAACGGAGGGGTTCAGTATTCCTACGATTTTAAGCATTTGCTCTTTATGCCGGCACAAATCCTCGTCGGTGCCGAATATACCTACGATCATTTGCACGACAGAATGCCCATCCGCCAATGGATTCCGGCTAAGGACGAAAACGGCAACGTAATAGTAAAGGACGGAGTGATCCAATCCAATTACCCAGCTCTCTGTCAAAAGCTCAACATCTGGAGCCAACTCGCCCAAATCGAATGGAAAAACGATATGTTTTCCCTCCTTTTCGGTACACGTTTGGACGAGCATTCCATCGTAAAGAAGCCAATCTTCTGCCCACGCGTTACTTTGCGCTACAATCCCATTAAGGATATCAATCTGAGAGCCTCTTATGCGAAAGGCTTCCGTGCACCACAAATATTTGACGAAGACCTGCATGTAGCCGTTGTGGGCGGTGAAGCTCAGAAGATAATTAATGGCAAAGACCTTAACCCCGAATCGAGTCATTCGTTCAACATCAGCGGTGACTTTTACGTAAAGAGTCGTGGTTTTTCGGCAAACTTCCTTGTGGAAGCCTTTTTCAACCGCATTACGGACGTATTTGTTCTTCAGGAAATGCCTATGCTTAACGATGGAATTCAACGTTTTGAACGTGTCAATGGACAAGGGGCACGCATCTATGGGGCGAACTTTGAGGCTCGACTCGCTTGGCGCTTCCTACAGTTGCAACTGGGAGCTACGATCGCCGAAAACAAATACGATCGTCCCGAAGAATGGGGGGAACATGCTCTTTTCGATCCTAACGGAATGCCAATGCTTGAAGATGGCGCCGTAAAGACCGACAAGCTAACCTCCGACCGCATTATGCGAACCCCGAAAGCGTACGGCTACTTTACGCTGAGTGCCGAATTGTTCGAAGGCTTCAATCTCGCTCTGAACGGAAACATAACCGGACCGATGTTTGCTCCACACGTTATTGAGTATGGAGCCGGAGCCGCTGTTTCGGATCGTCTTGCCGGTAACGATGCAAGTAAGTTTGAATCCTACTTTGTGGCCAACGGAATTGACGAGAAAAACCGAACCATACGTATTGATGAGTTGAAGAAAACGCCCACATTCTTTGAACTTGGCGCTAAGCTTTCCTACGAATTTGATCTGCTCGCATCCAAAATCCAAGTTAATGCCGGCATATCCAATATGTTCAACTCTATGCAGAAGGACTACGATTTTGGAGCTTCTCGCGATAGTGCTTACATATACGGACCGCTCTCGCCGCGAACCTTCTACTGCGGCGTTCAGTACCGCTTCTAAGCACTCCCCCAAGTTGTTCCGGATTCTCCCTCCCGAACTATTAGCTCCGGTTACGAAGTAATAGCACTTGATTGGAGCTGATCGGAACAAATCTGGAGCGTAGAAAGACGCATTATCAACACCGGCAGGGATGCACATCTGTGCGTCCCTGCTTTGCTTTTATATTCCTCTGCTTGCTGTCTGTACGCTCCTCCAAATAACTCTCCGCATGTGTTCCTCCGTCTACAACGTTCCCTATGGGTTCCCTTATCCATAAATGTCTATTTACCGCTCCTTTATCGCGATAAAATGGAGTATAAACTACCGAATATACGGAACAAATTCCCCGATGATACCGGTTCACCTATATGGAAGGAACGGGGCGAAAGTAGAGAGCTTTTGGAACAGAGGACGAGAGATAGTGAATCGTTTATGCGCAGGAAGCGAAGCAGGGGATGGAAGATGTTGAGGCAGATGATGGATGAATGCAGATCATTTCTACGGAGGAAGCGAAGTAGCGGATGGGAGGTGTCGGAGCGTTTGTACGATGGGAACGGAGTGGGGGATGGGTAATGATGGGGCAGAAGATGGGAGGTGACAGATCGTTTGTACGAAGGAAACGGAGCGGGGGATGGGAGGTGTCGGAGCGTTTGTATGGTGCTATCTGAGAAAAGTCTATAGACTTTCGGAAAATACTCTAT
>CABTZX010000051.1 GCA_902489445.1 uncultured Bacteroidales bacterium | reverse complement strand
CTATAGAGTTTTCCGAAAAAGTCTATAGAGTATTTTCAAAAAGTCTATAGAGGTTTCTCCGATGACATGAGACAAACGCTCTGATGCCTCCCATTCCCGGATTCTGGTTCTTTCGTACAAACGATTCGTTTACCTCCCATCCTCCGTCCGGAGAAGTCACATCATCTGCCCAATATCACCCGATCGGCACACCGGTAATATCTGCCTCAAGCTCCGGATTCTACCCTTCCTCGCTTAGGCATTACCCATATCTCCTACTTTCTTAGCATACATTTACCTCCCCCATCCCAGTACAGAAACCTTAGTTTCAGTGCGCTGCTTGCGCATGGGTGAGGAGGGAGGGAATCAGCTCTTCGAGACGGGGAAGTAGCGGTGTATTGAGTTCATTAAAAAGCAAATAGACGGGTATTCCGTCGGGTAGTGCCTCAGCGTTAGACTCTTGCCGGGCAATGCGAGAAGCAACCTCGTTTGCCGTCACTCGATCACGCTTGCGTGTCCGCTCAATACGCTCATTGCGATCCGCTTCCACAATCAATAGCGCATCGCACAGAGGTACTATCGGAGAATGCAACAGGATGGCACTTTCAACAGCAACCAGTTTACATTCGGCATACAACGAGCGCCACGCCTCAAAATGGCGTACCACACGCGGATGAACTAACGCTTCAATTTCCTTTAGCGCCTGCGGATTGTTAAAGATAATACCGGCAAGTTTTTGCCGATCCAAGGTTCCATCAGGTGTTTCGTATAATGATTTTCCGAAATGTATACAGACCTGTTCACGAAGCTCTGAATCTGTATCGTACAAGCCTTTAGCTGCCGTATCGCAATCGTATACAGGAATGTTGTAAAGAAGCTCCAGCAGATATGCCACAAGGCTCTTTCCGCTGCCTATTCCACCGGTAATTCCGAGCGTAAAAGGCTCGTTTCTCATTGCTTTACAGCCTGTTTTTCCTCAATGATGTATTGAACCTTTTCGGGGGTAAGCCGATAGCGATCCACTATTTCCGGCTTTTTGATTACTTCAATGGGCAATAGTAAGGTGCTGTCGTCAGGATTAATCTTATTCCAATCAACTGCTAGTTCAAATTCATCCTCGCTCACTTTCCCATACGAGGATATGGGCATTGTTACAGTGATTTGCGCTCTTCCGGGGAGTGCCCTAAGATGAACATTTGCAGGTACATTGAGCAACATAACGGGGAGTTCGTATGTTTGCTCGGTAAGTTCCTCAATATGAACCTCAACCGTTACTTTGTCCGTATTGTATTCAACCCCTTCCATACGAACCAGGGGTATCGAAACCGTTTTGTTCGCTCTGAGCCCCTTGAGCGTTAAACTATCGGTATAAACGTTTTTGATCTTGTCGATCTTATTCTGGCTCCCATAAACGTGTACTGCTACAGGATCCACACTGATCGACACCAAGCGGAATCCATTTTCCGGCTGTACATTGACAGAAGGTCGGACGGGAACCTGTTTTTCGTGACGTTTATTCAGCGTCAGACTTATGGATTGTGGCGAAATGTCTCTAATCCGTGTGGATTGGGAGAGTTTTTCCTGCACAAGCTGTTTAAGCTGTGTAGAGGAAACCGTGAATACACCACGTTTTATTTGCTTTTCTGTGAGGGGCAAGGCGATAGGCGTTGTACTACCGAATAATTGCCTTGAGAGCAAAGTGAGCCCTTTATCCTCTATTTCAACACTTATCTCGCGCGGTCGGTCGCCTTCAGCCACATATGCGGCGTTCCATCCGGAATAATCAAAAGGTATGGTAATAACCGTTTGATAGCTCTTCTGCAAGCTGATAACGAGCCACATAAGGGCAGAAATCAACAAGCAGAAGAGGAATGGGACTATTTTCCTTGATGCGGGCCGATTCTTACCCTTTGTTCCTTTGGTAGAATCGTTATTCCCTCTGGATGGATGGTCCATAGCCGGTGATGTGACCGAACCTTTTGTCGTGTTTACTTACTAGGTGTCGGTTCGCTACCGGCTGCGTATACGCTGCTTTTATCCACACGTATGCGCACATCTTTATCCACTTCAATAGCGAAATAGGTATCGCCTACTTCTCTGATTGTACCATGGATGCCACCGGCAGTAACCACTTTGTCGCCATTGGTCATGGCATCACGCTTTTTCTGAAGCTCTTTCTGCTTTTTGTTTTGAGGACGAATCATGAAGAAGTAGAAGATTACGATGATCACGAGCATCATAATGATCATACTCCACGAACCGCTCATCATACCGCCCGGTCTAGCGCCGTTTGCCGCAGGAGCGGCTTGTAAAAGGAAAAACTGATACATTGTATTGTTTTATAATTGGTTGTTCTTACTATTACTCTGTCACCTATTGGTTCCAGGGACAAATGTAGTCAAAAAAAGCTCGCCATACACCAATCCATCCGGATAGGTATATGGCGAAGCTATCTGAAAAGTGTTCTTTTATCGCTTAGAAGCGGAAAGTTACACCAAGATTAGCAATGGAGAATCCGTAACCAAGTTCTGCATTAATAGCAAAGTTAGGCACGAAATAGTAACGAGCCCCAAAATGTACGCCCCAGCCAAATGCAGCACTAACGTCGGAGTTTTGTTTAACCTTTACATCCTGATCACCTACAACAACGGTACTTGTGCTACCTCCGGTCAAGATGGCACCAAGGAAGAGTCCTGCATAAGTATCCAACTTATCAACAAATTGATAGTGGAATGAAGCACGACCACCTACAAGCCCGCTATGAACCCACGAATGCGCAGTTTTATTACCATATTTGAGTGCAAAGTATCCACCTTCGGCACCTACACCGATGCTACCGTTATTTCCGTTAATCAGGTTGTCGGCAACGCAATATTCGTAAGAAAGCACAATGGGAGGTATTCCGTTGTTGTATACACCCAAGCCTACCAATACGCTTGCTGTTTGATTGCCCTTGTGGAATATTTCCTGGGCATTTGCTTTACTGATGCCGCAAAAGCTCAATGTTGCGGCAGCGATAATGAATAAAAGAGTTTTCTTCATCATAATTGTTTCACTCACTTAATTACTGTACTTTTTTCTTTATATCTTATTCTTGCTTTATTTCATCTACGCAAAGGTAATCAAAACCTTGGAAAGAGGTCTCAATTGGTTACCTCCGTTACGCGTTTCTCTGGAGACGTTTGCGCTCCAATTCATCTAAAACAATCTTGCGCATCCGCATACTGTGAGGCGTAACCTCCACATATTCATCTTGTTTGATGTATTCGAGGGCATCCTCCAAACTAAATACTACCGGTGGCGGCAGTACTACCTTTTCGTCACTTCCGGAGGCGCGCATATTGGTCAGTTTCTTGCTTTTGCATACGTTTACCACCAAATCGTTATCCTTAGTATGCTCGCCTACTACCTGACCGGCATATACCTCTTCGCCCGGAGCTACAAAGAAGCGACCGCGCGAACGGAGATTATTGAGCGCATAGGCGAACACCCGCCCCGATTCAGAGGCTATGATGCTACCGTTGGAGCGTCGTTCTATATCGCCGCGCCAAGGAGCATATTCCACAAATCGGTGCGCCATAACGGCTTCTCCCTGCGATGCAGTGAGTACGGCATTGTTTAGCCCGATAATTCCTCTGGAAGGTATAGAGAAAACCAATAGCGTGCGATCCCCGCTCGCTTCCATCGAAGTCATTTCCCCACGCCGACGCGTTACCATATCTATAATTTTGCTGGCAGCCTCATCGGGCAGATTTACGGAAAGTTCTTCAATAGGCTCGCATTTTACCCCATCTATCTCTTTGATAATTACTTCGGGTTGCCCTACCTGCAGCTCATATCCTTCACGACGCATCGTTTCAATCAGTACGCCGAGGTGTAGTACGCCGCGGCCAAACACGATCCAGCTATCCGCCGAAGGGCCCTTTTCCACGCGCAAAGCGAGGTTTTTGTCCAATTCGAGCATCAAACGCTCGTGAATATGCCGGCTGGTCACGTATTTACCGTCATTTCCAAAGAATGGCGAGTTATTAATCGTGAAGAGCATGCTCATTGTTGGTTCATCCACCTTAATGGTTGTGAGCGCGTCCGGCTGAGCGGCGTCCGCCACTGTATCGCCAATTTCAAAGCTCGAAAGACCGATAATGGCACAAATATCACCGGAGGAAACCGACTTTCTCCGTGTTCTGCCTAATCCCTCAAAGCTGTCCAATTCCTTGATATGTTCTTGCGGAGAGGTAGTTCCGTCGCTTTTCAGGATAACGATGTTATCGCCTTCGTGCAAAGTACCGCGATGTACTCTACCCACTGCGATACGCCCCACGTAAGAGGAATAATCCAATGAGGTAATCAGCATCTGTGCCGGTCCTTCCAGAACCTCCGGTTCCGGTATTTCCTTAACAATTGCTTCCAACAGCGGCTCGATACTATCCGTTTTCACCGTAGGGTCGGTGCTCATCCACCCTTCTTTTGCGCTTCCAAAGAGCGTAACAAAGTCGAGTTGCTCATCCGTTGCATTGAGCCCTACCATAAGGTCGAACACCATATCCTGTACTTCCAGCGGGCGCGCATTGAGCTTATCCACCTTATTTACTACGACGATTGGCTTTAGTCCCAAGTTAAGAGCCTTTTGTAGTACGAAGCGCGTTTGCGGCATCGGGCCTTCGAAGGCATCAACCAGTAGCAAGCAGCCATCCGCCATATTGAGCACCCGCTCCACTTCTCCTCCGAAGTCCGCGTGTCCCGGGGTATCAATGATATTGATTTTAATTCCTTTGTACGTGATACTGACGTTTTTGGATACAATGGTAATACCCCGTTCACGTTCCAAATCGTTATTATCGAGGAAAGTTGTTACTTCTCCCTCCTTATCCTCACGGAACAATTTGCCCGCAAGGAGTAGCTTATCTACGAGGGTTGTCTTGCCGTGGTCGACGTGTGCGATGATGGCTATATTGCGTATTGACTGCATAGTTTGCTCTATAAATCTCGACAAAGGTACAAAAAAGCACTACTACCGCGGAGCCCCCTCCAATGGGATCGGGGAAAGGTATATACCTTTCGGATCATACGTATATACCTTTCAGTTGAAATGTATATACCTTTCAGACGAAACGTATATATCTTTTTCGGGAGCGCTTTCTGCCTCGGGTACGTGCACTTACTTCTTTTTTATCGAAAGCCAATGCACATAGGCGAAATCCTGTCGGTTAGGCAGAGCAGGATGCCATGGGGATATGCGGATGGCGATGGAGAAGCTGCCCGGATCGCGCGGAGTTATTTCGAGCTCAAAGGTTCGTATTGATCCGGCGCGCTCCCCTTCCTTAAAAGGATGTACGCGAACCAGATGCGCCTCGCCCGTAGAGGGCGATATCTCGGTCACCACCAGCTCGGTGATCAAATCCGCATCATAGGCACCGCAATCCAGTACAACCTTAAAGGAGATATTCTTCCCGGTGGGTCTACCATCGTTGCCCTGTTCCAATCCTGCCACATCCATCTTGAGGCATTCAATGCTTTGCCACGTTTCGCTAACGTGCTGTTTCCACGCCACCAAGGCATCCGCCAGCGCATAATTATCCTTGCTCAGCTCGCTACTACGGCGGGTAAGTGGCTCATAGAACTTGGCGTAATAATCATCAATCATACGCTTCATCGTAAAGTGTGGGCTGATGGCGCGCATCGAGTACTTGATAGATTGAATCCATTCGGAAGGACAGCCGTTTCCGTTCCGATCGTAATACATCGGGATGATCTCCTTTTCGAACAGTTCGTACAGAATGGCGGCATCCAACTTATCGTGATCGGAAGGCGTGTATGCCACCGAATTGTAGTAAGGATGCTCACCGATGGCCCAACCGCCACCCTTGCGATAGCCTTCTGCCCACCATCCGTCCAAAATAGAGGCATTGAGGCATCCGTTCATTTGCGCCTTCATACCGCTCGTTCCGCTCGCTTCCATCGGCCGGATCGGCGTATTGAGCCACACATCCACACCGGGAATCAGTATTTTTGCAAGCTCTAAATCGTAGTTCTGAAGGAATATTATTTTGCCGAGGAACTCCGGTCGTTTGCTGATTTCTACAATCTGCTGAATCAGCCCCTGCCCGGCTCCGTCAGCAGGATGTGCTTTGCCGGCAAAGATGAAATGTACCGGTCGGAGTGGATTATTTACAATCGCTGCCAGCCGCTCCATATCGCTAAAGAGCAAGTGTGCACGTTTGTACGTGGCAAATCGGCGCGCAAAGCCCACATACATAGCGTTGGGGCTAAATTGATCCAAAGCTTTCAGCGCAAAGGAGGGGTCTGCTCCGTTGAATAGTTGCGTGGCAGCCGGATTTGTTTCGATATAATCGTACAGACGCTGCTTTAGCCTTAGCCGCAATGCCCAGATATCCTCATCGGGAACCGCCTCTATATTGCCCCAGCAGGTCTCTTCGCTTTGCCGCCTAAGAAAGTCCTCTCCGAAATGTTCTTCAAAGAATCGGTACCAATCTTCCGTTGCCCAGGTGGGTAAATGCACTCCGTTTGTGACGTAACCCACATGCAGTTCTTCCGGGAAGAACCCCTTCCACATGGGAGCAAACATATTCCGGCTCACTTCTCCGTGCAGACGGCTTACGCCATTGGCCCCGATGCAGGTGTTCAACGCAAGGTGGCTCATCGAGAATTTACCCTCAGCTCCGGGCGTTTCCTTGCCCAAATCGATAAAATCCTTCCATTCTAACCCCATGCGCCGTGCATAGTCATAGAGGTAACGCCCTATCAGTTCCTCCTCAAAGTAATCGTGCCCTGCCGGAACCGGTGTATGCACTGTGTAAAGCGATGAGGCTCGAACCAGCTCGAGTGCACGGTCAAACGCGTGACCCGCTTCGACCATTTCCGCCAGTCGTTCTACATTGATGAAGGCGGCGTGCCCTTCGTTCATGTGGTAAATATCAGTCTTTATCTGCAAAGCTTGGAGCAGCTTGATGCCACCGATGCCGAGAAGCATCTCCTGGCGCAGTCGGTTTTCCCAATCGCCTCCGTACAAACGCGCCGTAATGCCCCGATCCCACTCGCCGTTCATATCAATATCTGTATCCAGCAGATAGAGCGAAATGCGCCCTACGGCTACGCGCCAAACGGATGCATATACGGTAGTCTGACCCATCGGCACCGCTATGGTGAGCAGTTCGCCTTGATCCGTTTGCACTTTAGTAAGCGGCAAATCATAAAAGTTCTCCACTTTGTAGGAGGCAATCTGCTTGCCGTTTTCGTCAATAGTTTGCGAAAAGTAACCCTGGCGGTAGAGTAATCCCACAGCGACCATCCGTACGTTGCTGTCGGATGCTTCCTTCAGATAATCGCCTGCCAGCACACCAAGCCCGCCCGAATAGATATGAAGTACGTTGGAAAGACCGTATTCCATACTGAAATAGGCTACCGATGGGCGCGATTCGTCCGCCGGCTCTGCCAAATAATTGATAAGTGACTTGTACGCTTCATCAATGCTTCCTAAAAGTACTTGGTCACCCATCACCGCCTCAATACGCTCTTGCGAAAGCCTTCGCAGGAATAGAACAGGATTGTGCCGTACCTCCTGCCATAAATCGGCATCGATGCGCTCGAACAAATCCTTCAGACGCGGTTGCCACTCAAAGCGTAAGTTGTACGCCAAAGGTTCGAGCTTCCGAAGCTCTTCCGGTAAATCGCTGTAGGTGGTAATATGGTACCACGTTGCGTCGTTGTTCTGTTGTCTGATAATCATATAGGTCTTGGAAAGTATGTTTTCTTCTCTTTATTGTTTCCGTCGCTACTCGGGGTCCGTTGCTACTCGGGGTCCGGCTTCCGGCGCTATCCGGTCTGCCGACTTCCGGTGCTACGCAGCTTGCCGAGCTTCTTCTTCATTTTGCTGACGCAAAGGTAACAAAGATAGCTTGAACACCTGTTGCGAATCTGTTACCCCACCACCCCTCCGCACCACCCCTTCGTATCCTCGCGCCCACCGTTACACACCTTCATACTCATTCACCCCTGCATTTGCTCACTTTTCACCAAAGAATCCGCCCTACTCTCGCACACCTTTGCCTGCGGCTAACTACTCCTACACCTCTATCGGAGTGCACTTACCCACTCACTCCTCCGAACCCACGCGTCCATTGCTACACTCCTCCGCGCTCTTTTCTACCGATGGAACGGAGCGGTGCTCCCATGCTAACAAATCGTTGCTCGCATGCCGTGCGAGCGGCCCTACGGAGGTATCTGGGAAAAGTCTATAGAGTATCCGAGAAAAGTCTATAGAGT
>CABTZX010000050.1 GCA_902489445.1 uncultured Bacteroidales bacterium | reverse complement strand
TCTATAGACTTTCTGGAAAAACTCTATAGACTTTTCTCTGATACCCTATAGACTATTCCCCGACACCTCCGTAGAACCACTCGGACAACATAGGAGCTCCGCTCCGTTTCCATTGTACAAGGGCTTGAGTAGTATGGGAGAAGTGCTCTGTTGCCAACGAATAAACGCTCTGTTTCTACGGTAGACGTATTCTAGTCCCTCCGAAAATAGCCTTATTTTCTTTTATCCTTTGTCCGGACATCATCCGACTTTAGTGCTGACTTCTATTCTATCTTATATTCGGAACCTTCAATTCGCTGCATCGCTTGATCCCGCTCTACGTACAGGTAGTTAGTAGCATATAGGTCGTTCAGTACGGAAATGCCGAGCTTTTACTTCCGATTAAATGGTGATTAATCGATGGTATTTAGTGGAAAATAGGACACCTTCCCATATAAAAAGGGGGTGAAAGCGAGGGGGCGGGGGATGGATCTGAATATGTGGTTGTGGGGGAAGGCAACAAAAAGGGTGAGTAGCTAACGGCTACTCACCCTTAGGTGTGTTTTGGACTGCCTTAGATCTGCGGGTTTCTGCCCGTTCTCGCCTCGCGCGTTAATGCTTCGCTTTGTTAGAACTAGGCGTCAGTGGCGACAGAAGGTAAGGCAGAGCACTACTCTTCGGTATGCTTAAGACTCCCGCTTCAGATAGGTCTTTCTACGAAAGGTTTCTTTCCAAGAGAGACATCTTAGTAAGGGAGATCAGTTGTTGCGTCCGAAGAAGCGGAGGAGGTAAAGGAACAAGTTGATGAAATCGAGGTACAACGAGAGGGCGCCCATCAGCGCAATCTTGCGGATGGTTTCGTTATCCACAACTCCGTTATATTCGGTAATCATTTTCTTAATCCGATTAGTATCTACCGCGGTGAGTATGACAAAGAGTACTACGCCCACTGCGGAGATGATAAGATCCATAATGGTGTTACGCAGGAAGATGTTAACCAAAGAGGCTAAGATCAGCCCGACCAACGTCATAATCAGATAACGGTAAATGGGGGATAAATTGTGCTTCGTGGTTGCTCCTACAAGTGCCATAACGCCAAACATCCCTGCCGTGATAAAGAAGGTTGTGGCAATGGAGGTCATTGTGTATGCAGCAAAGATGATGCTAAGGGTAACTCCGTTTAGCGCAGAGTAGATTACCATCATTACTGTCGCTGTAGTAAAGCTCATCTTTCCTATTCGGGCGGAGAGCACAAAGACTAGCGCGAGCTCAGCAATGATACAAACGATCATAGCGGGGCCGTTCACTAAAAGGTAGAAGAGATCCGTATGGACCACGGCAAGCGCGGTTAATGCAGTTACCAGCAGCGCGCCAAACATCCATAAGAATACGTTGTTGAAGAGCGCACGGGTTGAGATGGCGGACATATCGCGCTGACCGGTGCTTTCGGCAGAGTAAGCTCTATTAGCTCCATACAAAGGTGGAGGAGTTGTTTGCCTCTGGTTGTTGTCAAAGTTCTGTTCCATATTGTTTATTATGGTAAATGTGTTTATTCTACGGTTACACTTTTAGCTAAGTTTCGGGGTTGATCCACGTCCTTTCCGTTACCCACGGCTATATAATAGGAGAGTAACTGCAATGGAATAACTGAAAGAATGGCTTCCAATTCGGGAGCGATGTGCGGAACTTGTACGGTAAAGTCGGCAAGTTCGGTGATCCGTTCGTCGCCCTCAGATACAATTCCGATAACACATCCCTTGCGTGCCTTTAGCTCTTGGACGTTGCTGACAATCTTGTCGTATACATCGTCTTGCGTGGAAATGGCTACAATGGGCATATGCTCGTCAACCAGAGCGATGGGGCCGTGCTTCATTTCGGCAGCGGGATAGCCTTCCGCGTGGATATAGCTAATCTCTTTAAGTTTGAGGGCTCCCTCAAGAGCAACGGGATAGTTATATCCGCGCCCTAAGTAAATAAAGTTCCGCGCATGGGTAAAGGTGGCTGCAATCTTCTTTACTTCATCGGAATGCTTTAGGATTGTTTCAATGTACGAGGGGAGACGAAGCATTTCGCTCACCAACAGTTCGTATTTGGCAGGATCGATAGTGCCTTTCATTTCTGCCAAAGCGAGCGCAAGCATAGCTAGTACCGTCACTTGTCCGGTAAAGGCTTTGGTGGAAGCGACGCCAATCTCCGGTCCCACGTGTATGTAGGTTCCTGTATCGGCTTCGCGTGCTATGGAGGAACCAACGGCATTGCAGATGCCATATATAAACGCACCATGCTTCTTTGCTAGCTTAATGGCAGCCAGCGTATCGGCAGTTTCTCCGGATTGCGAGATGGCTATCACTACATCATTAGGAGAAATGACCGGGTTGCGGTAACGAAACTCAGAAGCATACTCCACGGAAACGGGGATACGCGCTAAGCTTTCGATGAGTTGCTTGCCGATTTGAGCAGCATGCCACGATGTTCCACACGCTACCATAATGATACGGTTGGCTGCGGCAATACGTTGTCCGTAATCCACTATAGCCGATAGCTTGATTCGTTTCTCGTTCTCGCTGATACGTCCACGAATACAGTCACCGAGAGAGCGAGGCTGATCGAATATCTCTTTCAGCATAAAGTGATCAAAGCCGTTCTTTTCAATAGCACCAATCTCAAAGTCCACATAGCTAAGCTTATAGTCAACGGGGGAGTTGGATAGGGAAACGATTTGAGGCATTTGACCCAATTTGAGGGAAACGACTTCACCATCGTTCACATAAATAACCTGACGGGTAAATTCAAGAAAAGGCGTGCTGTCACTTCCTACATAAAATTCTTCGTAATTACCGCCAATACCGATAACTAAAGGGCTGCTATTGCGCGCTACTACCATAGAGTTCGGCTCATCGCGATCAATAACCGCAACGGCATAAGCACCAATCAAATTGGATAGTGCACTACGTACGGCAGTGAAAAGGTCGCATTCCTCTTTTTTCTTTAGGTACTCTATGAGTTGGACGATAACTTCCGTATCCGTATCGCTCTTAAACGTGTAACCGAGTTCGATTAAGTGAGATTTTACTTCACGGTAATTCTCAATAATGCCATTATGCACGATGGCGATACGCTCGGATTGCGAATAAAGAGGATGCGCATTGACTTCTGAAGGCTCGCCATGAGTTGCCCAACGCGTATGTGCTATTCCAATGGTTCCGGAAACATCCTGCTGCGAAGCGTAAGCGGCCAAAGCTGCTACCTTACCTTTTTGCTTATACAAATGGATCTCGCCCTTCGGATTCAGCAAAGCGACCCCCGCGCTGTCGTATCCGCGATACTCTAAACGGTGGAGTCCTTTAATCAAGATTGGGTAAGCCTCCTTGTTACCTAAATAACCTACAATGCCACACATAATATAAACTATCTACTATATATCTAAAATTCTATTGGCAAAAGCAAGTAAACCATTTATATGAACTAAAGAAATGGTGACATTTCTACATATTAAACGCCGTTATTGTCACTCGCTTTCGGCAAATAATAATTCAGCATCGTCACGGATAGATACATTTCTTCTGCCTCGTTCTACGCCTCGAAGTGTGAGCTTAGCTTCATCCTGAATAACGGAACGTTCCATTTCGTGACAATAGATTTCGGCAGTTGCCTTTTCAGTAAGATGGATGTTTGCCTTATCAAGCATAAGGTCAGAGGCATTCAGTTCAGTAGCTCCAGACGCTTGTAAAACAAGCTTTTTTGCACTACCAGTAAGACAAACCGTACATTTGCCAGCCATCCGGCAATCGGTGCTTTGGGTTTCGTTAAAAGTAAGGTCAGCGGTTCCATCTCCCAGCATGGCAAAACTCGCACCACCCCCATTAATTGCAACACCGGCATAAAAGGCTCCGGTTAAAAGAGCCTTTATACGCTCAGCTTCTACAGTGAGCCCCATCACGTGGCTACCCATCTGTTCTATGGTGAACTCTTTCGTTTGATTGATACCATCGGCGTAAATAACAGCTTCTCCACCTACGATGAGGCTGGTGAGCTTATCTAAAGCCAAGGATACAGAAATAGAGCACTTCTTGCGCTTTTCAAGCATTTCCGGGAGCAAGTAAATTCGCAGCCGGTTATCCTTCATATCGCACATCAACCCCTTCATATCCCGCTCAGTGGCTTCAATGGTTAAACGTTGTTGTGCACCGAAAGAAAGGGACATTTCAATTCCGTTGCCAACCTCCAACCCTCGTATCTCACGATCGAACGAAAGAGTACGCTGCTGCTTTGCCTTTCTTTTGTGCCCTACAACCGCAGCAACGCCACCAACTATAGAAGCAATACCCACTCCCACTGCGATCCACAGCGGCGCACGCTTAGCGCTGAAGAAGCGTTTTGCGTTTTCCTCAAATCGCTTTTCGTCGAATGGGTATTTCTGTTCCATAGCTTCTGTTTACGAAATGCCAATTAAGCTTTGGCTTCTCTCAACTTTTTGTCCTTTGTTCCGTCTGTTGTTCCTTCAGCTTTCTTGTCATCTCTCCGCTTACCCATCATGTAGGCAATAGGCGAAGCTACAAACAGCGTGCAATAGGTACCAAACACAACACCCAAAAGGATGGCGAAGGTAAAGCTACGCATAGATGCACCACCGAAGATAAAGATGACGAACATTACCAAGAAAGTGGTTAGTGATGTGTTGAAGGTACGTGCCAACGTACTATTGAGTGCCTCGTTCATTACCAAGAACCTATCCCTGCTCGGGTACAGTTTGATGGTTTCCCTCACACGGTCGAATACCACCACCGTATCGTTAATGGAATAACCAATGATGGCAAGCAGTGCCGCGATAAAGTTCTGGTCTACTTCCATCGTGAACGGCATAATCTTCCAAAGCAAAATGTAGCTGGATATGATCATAAATGTGGTCATTGCTACAGATGCCAAAGCTCCTAAAGAGTAGTTCAGGTGGCGGAAACGAAGCAAAATGTATAGCGCCATAAAGATCAAGGATAGCAAAACGGCTAAAATAGCCTTGTTGCTTATATCTCGCGACATGCTGGCGCTAACCTTCTGTGAGCTTACGATACAATCCGAAAGGAAGGTTCCTTTATCAGGAGTTTGCTGATATTCACCCTTCAACGATTCGTAAAGTATGTCATTAAGAGTTTCTTCCACTTCGGGCGCATTCCCCTTTTCTACCAAATAGTTGGTGGAAATACGCACTTGCTTTCCATCGGTACCAATGGAAGTAAGCACCAGTTTATTATCAAGAGGTTGGCTCAACGACGAACGCAAGCTTTCAATATTAACCGGCTGGTCAAAGGCGACAACGTAATTACGTCCACCTGAGAATTCGATCCCACGATTAAGCCCTACGGTGAAGTTCCCGATAATACCGAGTACGACGATTACGATCGGTATCAAAAGACCTACCTTTCTATTACCGAGAATGTTGAAATGCGGGTTAGCAAGGAAGTTTTTCGATACGGCCGTTGTATAGGTTACCTTGTTCAATCTACCGTGCTTATCCAGTGATTCAGCCACAATACGCGTTAGGAATACCGCTGTAATGAAGGAGGCTATCAACCCGATAATGAGCGTAGTAGCAAACCCACGAATAGGACCGGTACCGAAGGCGTACAGCACAATACCCGTTATAATAGTTGTTAAGTTTGAGTCGAAAATAGCGGAGAAGGCATTGTTATACCCATCTGCGAGCGACCGAGAGATGGATTTACCGGCTCGGAGTTCTTCCTTAATGCGTTCAAAGATAAGCACGTTAGCATCCACCGCCATACCCAGCGTGAGCACTAACCCGGCGATACCCGAAAGAGTTAGTACTGAGTGAAAGGAAGCCAACACGCCAAGCGTAAAGAAGCTGTTCACCACAAGCGCACCATCCGCCAGAAGACCCGGAACCCAACCGTACATTACGATCATATAGATCATCAGCAATCCCAGTGCAATAAAGAAAGAGATTATACCGGCGCGGATTGATTCCTGTCCTAAAGTAGGTCCAACCACACTTTCCTGTTCGATAATGACGGATGCCTCCATCTTACCGGAGTTAAGCACGTTTGCCAAGTCGACGGTTTGATCTACCGTAAAGTGACCGGAGATTTTGCTATTTCCACCGGTAATTTCACCATTTACGTTAGGAGCAGAATAAACTACATTATCCAATATGATGGCCAAAGGACGACCAATATTTTCTTTGGTTAACCGTGCCCAACGGCGAGCTCCTTCGTCGTTCATTGACATAGTTACCACCGGTCCCCTATTACCAATCTGACCTTGTTGGATATCGCTCTTGGCACTCGTAACCACTTCACCGCCCAGATCCGGTTTGCTGTTACGCGTTCCTCTGATGGCGTATAGTTCGAAGTAGCTAGTTTCTTTTTTGGTTTGAGGGTCCGTGATCGGGTTATTGCTCCAAAGAAGCATCAAATCTTCACGGATAAAGCCGCGTTCGTGGGCTATTTCCAGCAAACTATCGATGCGGTTCATATCGGATGCGCGGGCAATCCCCACTACTGCGCCTCTGTTTGTGGGCTGCAGTAGTTTGAAAAGGACGTTATCCTTTGCATTCGTGTCGGATGCCGGAGCCGTTTGTTGCGTTTGTGTGGTTGCTGCGGTATCCGGAGCCTCTGTAACCGTATCTATTTCCTCCGTTTTGGGTTCTGTTGTTTCCGTAGCTTCGGGGGCTGGGTCGGTTGTAGCTTCTGCTGCCGGTTCCGTTACTTCTTCACCTGAAGCCAGTGCGGATAACCGCTCGTTTGCAGCGATCAAATCTTGCTCTACTTCATTATATAGGTATACTCTGCGGAATTGCAGGTTAGCACTTCTTTGAAGAAGATTGCGTACGCGTTCCGGTTCCGTTACACCGGGGAGCTCTACCATTATACGGCCTTCCCCTTCAATCCGCTGGATATTGGGAGAAACAACCCCAAAGCGGTCAATACGTGTACGGAGCACATTGATGGAAGCTTCCGATGCACTTTCAAATTTGTCCTTCAGTACCTTGATTACTTCGTCATCGTTGCTACGAGCTGTAATCTGTTCACGCAAGTCCCCGCTCCCGAAGACTGCAGCCAACTGACCATTCGGATTCAGTTTGTGGTACTCTTCTACGAATTTATCGATAAAGTCGCCCGACTTTGCGGAAGACTCCGCATTTTCCAGCGCTTTTAGGAACAGTGGGTCGTCATTACCTCCCGAAAGATTAACCAGTAGGTCTTTTGCATTGATTCTAAGAACCACATTCATTCCGCCCTTCAAGTCCAGCCCTAGGCCTACCTGCTGCGTTCGTGCCTTTTTCAAGGTTTGACCGAACCAAACCTTTTCATTAGCCATCGAATCTAAGTACGCCTTGCCGTCCATACCCTGGGCGGTCATCTCTGCGGCTTTGCGATCATAGTGGTTCACTACCGGGGTAAACGATAGGTAATAAGCACATATAAGTGCCAATGCCACCGATATAAACAGGACAAATCCTTTGTTTTGCATCTTACGTTTATTCGCTCAATATCATTTTCTTACTCGTGCAAAGGTAGCAAAATAATAACAAAGCGATGATTTGTCCCTTCTTCGATCATTTCTTCACCCATCTTACGCCTCGTTTTTGCTCCCATTTACTTCGATTATTTGGTAGTTAAACGATGGAAAAAGCTGTGAATGGAGAGCGGCCCTTATATATAGGTGTAGCGATCAGCTTGCCAGCGCGTGTCAAGAAGCGCAGAATTCGTGGTAGAGACCGGAACAAAGCAGAACACAAAAGGACAATAATGAAGAGGAAGATTGGACGAATCCGAGCAAAGAGCCGACCTTCGTGGACGGAGGATAGGTAATGTCCGAGCAGAGAATAGGAGGATACGGACCGTTAATACGAAGGTAACGGAGTTGCGGATAGGAGGATACAGATTGTTTATACGGAGAAAGCGAAATGGCGAATGGGTACTGCCGAGCCTAAGGACGTGAGTTGTTGACCCTAATGATAGAAGCCGTTGAGTCTAATGATGAGAGCTGTTGGAGCAGGGAATTGGAGGTATCGGAGCTTGAACGTGAGCTATTGGAGCAGGGGTGGAAGGTAACGGGGCGTTTGTACGAAGGTATCGGAGCGGAGAATGGGTAATGTCTGAGCGGGGAAGAGTAGAATCCGGAGCTTGGAGTAGAAGCTGTCGGTTTGCGGACATAGTGGAGTTGGGGCGATGAATGGGAGGTAACGGATTGTTTTTACGATGCTAACCGAGCAGAGGATGGGAGGTAACGAATCGTTTGTACAGTGAAAACGAAGCGAGGTATGGGAGGTGACGAATCGTTTGTACAGTGCTGTCTGAGAAAAGTCTATAGACTTTCGGAAAATACTCTATAGACTTTTTCGGAAAACTCTATA
>CABTZX010000049.1 GCA_902489445.1 uncultured Bacteroidales bacterium | reverse complement strand
TTTAATAGATTTGTAGAAAAGGTATAGAGCTATGGTTGAGCAGCTATATACAAACGCCCGAACATCTACGCACAAGTATTTGAGGAGATCGGTACAAGAGAGCAGAAGGCTACGTAGAACTGATCAAAAGGTGCCGCTTAGATGAGTAGGGGAAACGGGTTAATTCATCTCTTAATGAACTACTTGTAATTGGAATTGCTCCCTCGGCTTCGCTTTCTGTTACACCTCTCTGCTCCGAGAGGTACGCATCGTTACGCGAAAAATGTACGAAACGGGAACGCTTCGCACCAGGTAGGGCGTTTATAATCGTTCGCAGCAATGCGGCTCCGCGATGGGAGTAGCTCGGCAATTTTGGGGCCGAATGAGAAAGGTATGTTGCTAGCTTAGCTCCTGTAGCTCTGGAAGATACACTTCTTTAGGTAAGTAGTACGAAAAAAAGAACGCACCGAACTATGGTACGTCCTTTATGATTATTGGGAGCAATGTAGCTCCGTGAGGGCAACCCGTGATGGAGTTAGACGAAGAAGAGGATGATCAGTTGTGCCACCACGATTCGGAGGAACATCGTAAGCGGATAGACCGTTGCGTAGCCCAACTGCGCGGCACCACCGTCGCCTTGCGATGTTGCGTATGCCAGTGCGGGTGGATCGGTGGTGCTGCCCGCAAGAAGTCCGCACAACGTTAGGTAATTCATCTTCATCTTACCGCGCGCAAATGTTCCCACAATGAGTAGAGGGATAACGGTGATCAGGAAGCCGTACACAATCCATATGTATCCGCCTTTATTGACAATGGTATCTACGAATCCGCCTCCGGCTCCGAGCCCCACGCAAGCAAGGAAGGAACAAATGCCTACCTCTCGAAGCATTAGGTTGGCGCTATCCGTTGTATAGGTAATCATGCCGTACTTATATCCGAAACTCGAAATGAGAATAGCCACAATGAGCGGACCGCCCGCCAGACCGAGCTTGAGCGGCTGCGGAATGCCCGGAACGAAAATGGGCAACGAACCAAGAACAACGCCCAACACAATGCCCAAAAAGATGGCAATCAGATTGGGTTCGTTAAGCTGTTTCTCGCGATCGCCTAATAGTTGGCGCACGTTGTTCAAAGCGGCATCACTACCCACGATGGTGAGTTCATCGCCATACTTTAAGCGGAATGAGGGAGTGGCGAGGAACTCGAATCCGGCACGCTGCACACGAGTAATGGTAACACCGTACAAAGCGCGTAAATTGAGTTGGGCAAGGGTTTTACCGTTCACCTCCTTTTTGGTAACTAAAAAGTGCTTTGCCGAGAAGTGAGAGGCATTCGGAATCCATTGTTTGCGGTCCATTTTGACCTCATAGCCGATCATTGAGGTTACTGCCGTCAGGTCGGATTGCGGTGCAATTACAAACACTTTGTCATTTTCCTCCAGAACCGTATCTGGGCCGACTACAAAAATTTCCTCTTCGGCGTGCTTATAGATACGGCTCACTACAAAATGATGTCCCTTAAGTAGCTGCGATATAGCGGAAACGCTCTTTCCGAATACGGAAGGATTGTTCACAACAAGCGAAAGCGGTACGAGCCCCTTTTCATCTTGTTCGGTGTGCTTTTCCAAAGCTTTCTGCTCCTTATCCAAATCAACCCGGAACAATGCTTTCAGTAAAATCAGCGAAAGGATGATACCTACCACCCCGAGGGGGTAAGCAACGGCGTATCCCAACGAGATAGAGGGATCGGAAACGCCCTTTACGTCCAAATAAGCTTGTTGTGCAGCTCCGAGTCCCGGTGTGTTGGTAATAGCCCCACTCATCACCCCTACCATCGTACTGATGGGAATTTTGGTGATAAAGTGAATTACCAGCGTAACAGTGGCACCGAGCAGTACCACGCACGCCGCTAATAGATTGAGTTTGGCTCCGCCTTCCCTGAAATTGGAGAAAAAGGAGGGACCGACCTGCAATCCGATGGAAAAAACGAACAGAATGAGCCCCATTTCCTGAAAAAAATGAAGCGTTTCGCGATTGGCCTGAAACCCGAGGGCACTAAGCAGGATACCTACAAAGAGAATAAACGTAACACCGAGCGAAATACCGAATATCTTCACTCTGCCGAGCATTAATCCGAAAGCAATTGCAGCAGAGATGAGCAGAATCGATTGTGCTACACCTTCGTTCAAAAGTAAATTAGATATCCATTCCATAGCAAGTCCAACAGGGGGCTAAACACCTATACACTTCTTCCATTCGGAAGCTGTTACAAAGATAGTACATTTACACATGTAAAGCAAACCCTCGCACAGATCCGCAAGGAATATACCGCAAAGTGAGTTTTTGAAAGGATAGTAGCGATGCGTTGAAGCGGAGCGGCACCCGTACGGGTGTGAGGTACGTGGCGGAATCGAACCGCCGTACACGGTTTTGCAGACCGTTGCCTAACCACTCGGCCAACGTACCATTTGTCCATAATTCCCTTAGGAATTCGCTGCAACGGTGCAAAGATACGCACAAATTTCCATTCCGCAAGTATTTCCGAAGGAAAGTATGCTCATTCGGCAGCCTCATTGCCGGATATTATATCCTTAAAATCGTCCCAAACCACCTCGATAAAGTGCTCTTCGCCAAGAGATAAATTACCGCGGAAGCAATCGGAAAATCGGAGTTTAGCCCAATTTTCGCTCCTAAAAGAAGAGCATAATCATTATTTGTGCCGTAATGATTCGGGCAAAGGTCCCGAGCGGGTAGACGGTGGCGTACGCCACGTTATGGCTATCGTCCTTCACTTTTCCCTCAAGAAAGTCCAACGCCATTGGGTTTGCCATAGCTCCGCACAACAAACCGCACGTTTCGCCAAAACTTTTCCCTACCCATTGTTGGGTTATAATGCCCACAATTAGCACCGGTACTATGGTGATAATGAAGCCCAGAAGTACCCACAAGGAGCCGGAGCCGTGGATAATCGTTTCCAGGAAATTACCGCCGCTTGCCAAACCGAGGCATCCTAAGTAAAGAACGATACCGGCGTGCCGCATAAACAGACTAACACTATTGGTAACGTAGGTAGTCAGTTTGAGGCGAGGACCATAGGCTCCCATCAAAATACCTATAATGATGGGTCCTCCCGCCAAGCCGAGCTTTATGGGGTATTGTATTCCGGGAATCATAATCGGGATAGCTCCCACAATACATCCCAAGAGCATTCCGGTGAAAAGGCTTAGCAGATTTGGCAAATCTAATAGATTTACTTCGTTACCGATAAGCTTTTCGGCTTGTTCCACGGCTGCTTTGCTGCCCACAACGGTCATTCTGTCGCCCAACTGCACATGAAGATCCGGAGTTGCTAGTAGTTCTATTCCGGTGCGGTCGATACGGGTTACGTTAACGCCGTAGAGCGAGCGCAGTTTCATCTGCTCCAAACGTTCGCCCTCGAGCTCTTTGTTCGTGATAACCAGTCGCTTGGAGGTCAATTCTTTATCAATAGCATCCCAATCGATGTCGTCACGGTTCCAATCGGCATCATTGCGCTGACCGAAAAGGAGTTGCAACGTATGGGCGTGTTCTTTGTCCGAAATGACCAAAATGCGGTCGTCTTTCTCCAGTATCGTTTGTGAAGCGGGTATCGCCACTTTGCCATTATGCCACACACGGGTAACCACAAAGTTGAAATCCGCCTCCTTAGCTATCTGTGCAATATTCATGCCAAAGATACTCGGATTGACAATTTGGTACTCCGATAGATAGGTACTGTGCTGTACTTCAGTCGTTTTCTTGCTCTTTTGAGGTAAAAGTTCCAATACGATTAGAGCAATAATCATCCCCACTACACCTAATGGGTAGGTAACGGCGCAGGCAAGCGCCATATTAGCCTGTATATCAGCCGAATTGGGGTCGATACCGGCAACGGTAGTTTGTGCCGCTGCCAGCATAGGCGTATTGGTTACGGCTCCGCTCATAACGCCCACCATATCGGTAATGGGAATGCCCAAGAGGAGGTAAAAAAGCCAGCAGAGCACGAGCGACAGTGCCACTACGAGCAACCCCAGCAGATTATCCTGTATGCCACCACTCTTAAGTGATGGGAAAAAGGATGGACCCACCTGTACACCTAATGCATAGATAAAGAGCACCAAGCCAAAGTTTTGCGCAAAAATCAGTGATTGCGGATCTACCTTTACGCCGAGGTTTGCCACCGCAATTCCGGTAAAGAATACGAACGCAATTCCTAAGGAGAACTTACCCATAGGGATTTTGGTAAAAAGCATCCCCACGGCGCACACCAAAAAGATGATGATGATGGTTTGTGTTACCGATGGTACTAAAAATACCTCATTAAGCCATTGAACAAAAGCGTCCATACATCAGTAGCCTATTGCGTTTGGTTATCTATTTTCCAAAAGAGGGTAACTGTTTGCCCAATGAGCTACAGTTACCCTTTTCTTTGTGTAATTACAAGGGGGATTACTCGTCCTTTGCGGTTTCTTCCTCCGTAGTAGTTGCTTCAGGAGCTTTTACTTCTTCCTTCTGGTCAGTGGCTTCGGGAGCTTTTGTTTCCTCCTTTTGCTCTATTTCTTCGTAGTTTTCGCTATATACGCTGAAAGGAATGTTGACGTGAACTTCCTTGTGCAGACGCACTTGGCACGTATAATCACCCACTTCCTTTATGGGGCTTTTCAGGTAAATGATACGGCGATCCACGTCAAAGCCCTGCTTGGTTAATTCTTCGGCAATTTGGATGCTCGTTACAGAGCCAAATACCACACCGAACTTACTCGTTTTAGCAGCGATCCGAAGCGTTACGCCTTCCATTTTGGCTGCCTTTTCTTCGGCTTCCTTCTTGATGGCGGCAAGCTTGTGCTGACGCTGACGGAGATCTTCTGCCAATACCTTTTTAGCTGACGGCGAGGCAATTACTGCCAAACCCTGCGGTATGAGGTAGTTGCGCCCGTAACCGTCCTTTACGTTTACGATATCGTTTTTGTACCCTAAGTTGAGTACATCTTCTTTTAAAATAACTTCCATAATTGACGCTTCTCCTTTCTACTTATTTCATCAAGTCCGTTACGAAGGGCAAAAGTGCGATATGGCGTGCGCGTTTGATGGCGCGAGCTACGCGACGCTGGAACTTCAGCGATGTTCCCGTGATACGACGCGGCAGTATGCGGCCTTGTTCGTTGAGGAACTTCTTCAGGAATTCCGGATCCTTGTAGTCTACATATTGAATTCCCGCTTTTTTGAAACGGCAATACTTCTTTTTCTGTCTTTCCAGTGCTCTGGGGGTAAGGTAACGCGGGTTACCTCTTCTTCTGCTATTTTTTGGTGCCGGCATAATCTTACTTGGTTGCTACTTCTTTTTGTTGCTTTAAATTTCTACGCTTTGCCGCATAGGCAGCGGCAAACTTGTCCTGTTTTACCACAATAAAGCGCATAACGCGTTCGTCGCGGCGATAATTCACTTCAAGCGTTTTGACTACGGACGGCTCGGCATCGAATTCTACAAAGTAGTAAAATCCGGTGGTCTTTTTTTCAATGGGGTAGGCGAGCATCTTCAGCCCCCAATTCTCCTCGTTCACAATCGTTGCCCCCTCCTGTTTCAAGAGGTCGGTGAACTTTCCTACCGTTTCCTTCATCTGATCATCAGACAAAACGGGAGTAAGGATGAAAACGGTTTCGTAATGGTTCATACTCTTTTCTTTTAGTTTCAAATTCTCGGCAAAGGTAGTAAATTCTTCCGATACCACCGCCATACCCTCCACAGAGAAGCGATGCCCCAAACATCTATACCTATCAATCGGAACATCTATACCTATCGACCGAAACCTATATACCTATCCCTCGGAACCTATATACCTTTTGCGGAGTGCCAGGCATCCGGTACGGACAGAAACAAAAAGAGGGTGGCGGCATGTACCGTCACCCTCGCATAGGTTTCCAATAGAGGCTCTACGAAAAGAGCTCTGTGGTGATAGAAATGCGTTTAGTGCTTTGCGCTCCACTTAAGGCTTCTGTAGTATTGCAGTTCGCCATTCCTGGGGTCAAAGGCGAGCTTTTTCAGCCGCATCATTTGAGCCGTGGATTGCGCTTTCTTTACAGATACGATTTGCAACCGGGCTGCCGTTTTGTCCTCGTTGGTGAATACTTGGGCACCAACGGTCTTATCTTTATTGAAAGCTGCGTACCAATCATCGCCCTTCTTTTGATAATTGGTATCAAACCCGTTAGCGGCAAGCCAATTTTTGACCTCTTCGCTACCCACTTGACCTACTTGGTCAATGAAGTTGGGGCAGGCATTGATAAAAGGATCACTTTTTGAAGGGGTGCCTTGATAGAGCACCCAATCCAAGTTGGTTTCAGCCGCTTTTTCGGGAATCAGTTCAAAATCAAGATTATTTTTCAGCGGATCGGAATAACCTTCATTGTAAACGCGTAAGCCAAGCTTTGCTTCAAACGCTTTAATTTTTTCGCTGTCTTTTGTAATAAAGGCTTCCCAGCTTGGGAAGTCCTTAGCGGTGGCTATACAATCGTGTGATTTTGTAGGTAGACCTGCCTTGCGGCTGAAAGAGATCATGATTTCCGTATCGGGTTGACCTTCAATGCCCAAGATTGACATTTCCCGACCAAATACAGTAATTTTACCGTCTTCGCTGTGTCCAAAGATGAACAGTTCACCCTTATTTTCAGCAACAGCTACATCGGGGAAGCCATTTTCCTTGATCATTTCAACCGTAGCATCGCAGTCATCAATGGATTCCTTGCCTAAAACAATGATGGCATCCATCTTACCGTCATCTTGTCCCAATCCATAGCAAGCTACAGGAAATATATCCAGATTCGGGTTTACAAAAGCGTCAAACTTCGCTTGGACTCCTCCTTTCGCTATTTGAACCACAACATTGCTTTTCAGTTCTCTACCCAAAGCCTTTTCGTTTGCTTGGATTTTGGGGTGGCCGTTACCGGTATTAAAGCACATAGCGGGAAGCTGGTTCTTGGGGCTTTCAGCGGCTTTAGTAACGGTTACATCGCAAGTAGCGTTTAGCGCACCAACGGTTACCGTAATTATGGCTTTTCCTTCGGCAACACCGGTAATAACACCCTTATCGCTTACGGTTGCCACTTCCGGTTTATCGCTGGCAAAAGTGGGGGTAACCGCTAAGGCTTTGGGCTCCCAAGTTACCGTCAATTCCGTTGTTTTCCCTGCCGGTACGGTTACGGAGGTTGGGTCAACCTTTACTTCGGTAACGTTAGTTTCGTTGGAAACGGTTACGGCGCAGGTGGCTTTTTTGTTACCTACGTTAACGGTAATAGTTGCCGTACCTTCGGCAACCGCTTTAACCATACCGTCAGCATCTACGGTAGCCACTTCGGGCTTATCACTCGTGAAGAGTGCGGTAACATTTTTCGTTTGGGGCTCCCAACTTACCTTGAGTTGCTTGGAATCACCCGGCTTTAGGATTACTGCCGTAGGATCAACCTTTACGGATGTAATTTCTTCTACTTTCGGCTCTTTCTTACAGCCGGCAAAAACCATTAGTGCCGTTGCAAGAACGCTAAGGATCAATAATGTTCTTTTCATGCCTTTTCTCTTTCTAATAGATATTTTCTGTTCTTCTTTTTCTCTTTGTGTACGCAAACACGTGCGCGCTCACTATTATAATGCTCGCGTTTGCTTTTTACTGCATCTGAGCCATACCGGCTCCGTACCACAAAGATAATAATACTATTTGATTGACAAAGTAGCCATAAACGGACGCAAATCCTTACTTGATGAGCTTTATATAGGGTAGGTTCCTACAATTCGCTGTTTATTAACGGGATTTATCGGAGGAAGTGGGCATTAAGATATGAGGGGCAGTTACGATACAGTTTAATACGTTTCGATACAGTTTAATACGTTACGATACAGTTTAATACGTTACGATACAGTTTGATACACTTCGATACACTTTAATACGTTAGGATACGTTACGATACAGTTTAATACACTTCGATACACTTTAATACATTTGGGGGTTGCGGCGCGTTGTACCTTTGCATCGTTCCTCAGGGAAATAGGCGGTAGCCGCGCGGAGCAAGCGAGCTCCGGTAGCGTGTTATCGCCTCGGGCAAAAGCACCAACGGACATTACCACCGGCTGATTATTACATCAGTCGATGATTAAACTCCGCGAATGGTTGCACCAGTTGATTATTACATCAACTGGTAGTTAGCATTAGCGGATGGTTAGCTCTGTCAGTGCCGACGTCCCCACCCCGAGGAACAGCGTTCTTTGACATATTGTATAAACCCGCGCGAGGGGGATTCCTGCGCCGATAGGGGTTAGCGATGGTTCCCAGTAGCTCTTGGCCCTATTTTAGTGTCAGAGGCTATCGGAACCAATCGGAATCAATCGGAGTCAATCGGATTAATTCTGATAAGCTCTGATAAGTTCCGATAAACTCTGATAAGTTCGGATTCGTTCGGATAATCGGCGTGGCCGTGGGGCAGCGTGCATTGCGCATTAGCTCCCAAGCGGTAGCCCTACAAGCGAAAAAGCGCTGCGAGTGATCGCTCACCCACAGCGCCCTTGTGTGTAGTAGCACCCTATGCGTTAGTGGCGCCTTGGTGCGCCAGCAGTGTATATCTGCGCCAGCAATACGTATTTGCGTTAGCAGTGCGTATCTGCGTTAGCGGCGCGTGGCATCCACGGCGCGGATAGCGCACCGTGGATCGTGTCGCTCGGTTATCGCCGGATGAGGAGGCGTTGTGCGTCGTTATCCACGCGGAGCAGATAGGTACCTTCCGCATAGGCGGATAGATCGATCTGCAACGTGCCGTCGGCATCGGTGCAGGCTTCGTACTGCAGCGTGCCGTTCGCATCGTAGAGGAGTACTAAGGCATCCGCCTTTGCCGCCTTCACGTTAACGTATGTGCTCGCCGGATTCGGATAAAGGCGTACAGCGCTACTTTCTACTACATCCGCAGCGGTTTTCTTGGTAAAAGTAGCTTTTACTTCGGTAGCGCCCTTCACTACTACTTTTTTAGTAGCGAGTATATCGGCACCGTTAGCGGTAAGCGCTTTCAGCTCGTAGCCTGCTGCGGGGGTAGCCTCAATCGTCAGCTCGGTACCTTCCGGAACGGCTTTCAGATCATCCGCACCGGTAGCGGTGAGTGTGCCTTCGCCCACTTTTGTCAACTTAACGGCATAGGTTTTCTTCGTGAAGGTTGCTTTTACTTCGGTATTTTCTTTTACTACCACTTTTTTAGAGGCAAGGATATCGGTATCATTAGCGGTGAGTGCTGTCAGCTCGTAGCCGTCAGCCGGTGTGGCTACAATGGTCAGCTCCGTACCATAGGGAACGGCGTTGAGGTTGTTCGCGCCGGTAGCAGTGAGCGTACCTTCGCCCTCCTTAGGGAGCGTGACGGCATAGGGCTTCTTTGCGAAAGAAGCT
>CABTZX010000048.1 GCA_902489445.1 uncultured Bacteroidales bacterium | reverse complement strand
TTTCGGAAAATACTCTATAGACTTTTTCGGAAAACTCTCTAGACTTTCCTCGGATACCCTATAGACTTTTCCCCGATACCTCCGTACAACCGCTCTGACAGCATGGGAGCAACGATTTGTTCGTATGGGAGAACCTCTCCGTTCCCATCGTAGAACTGCTTCTTCCCTTCGGTAGAAAAGGACGCGAACGTACATGGGTTGCTTGATGAAGGTGCGCAGAATTGCTGCTGTTTGTGCGTGGTTTGGTGGGCGAAGGTGTGTAGGCGTGGGACGGTTCCTTAGGTAAAAAGTGGGCAAATAGAGGGGTGAATGAGCATGAAAGTGTGCTGAAGTTTGGGAGAAGGTGCGCTGAGAGGGACGCGTTGGTTCGGAGGAGTGAGGAGGCAAGTGCGCTGCCGTGGGGTGATGCGTGCGTGGCTGGGGGCGGCGTGTGCGTGGGGTTGTGGGCATAGGGAGTTGCGATCGGGGCAGGAGATGGTTGGGTGCGGGCGGTATGTTCGTGAGAAGATATCAGAATTTATCGGAATTGTTTTGAACTAATCGGAGGACATCGGATTTTCTCTGATAAGTTCTGATTGCCTCCGATTAGTTCCGATAAACTCTGATAGGGCAGATATTTGGCGCGTTGGTGCTGAGGAGTGAGGGGGCAAGTGTGCTGAAGTGGGGGCGGAGGTGCGCTGAGGGGGACGCGTTGGTGCGGAGGAGTAAGGGGTAAGTGCGCTGAAGTGGGGGCGTGGTGGTAGGGTGCGTCATGGGAAAATGGAGCAGCGATGGACTAGGCGATGGGGTGGCTGTGAGTGAGGTGAAGCCTGAGATGGGTAGGGCGGTGGGGGTGCGTCGTGGGGGAGGAATGCGGTAAATTGGGTAACTTTGGCGCAACGTTAAGGTGAAAGGAATAGACAAAATGGATATTATACTAATCGGACACGGCAGAATGGGTCAGGCGGTTGAGGAGGAAGCTCTACTCGGTGGGCATCGCATCGTAGCACGTTTTGACGCGGCGGAAGGCAAGCCGCTCAGCGAAACAACGCAGCTTCCACCGGCGGACGTATGCATTGAATTTACCGTTGCAGGCGAGGCGTATCGCAATTGCTTAACGGCTCTGAAAGCCGGCTATCCGGTGGTGAGCGGCACAACCGGTTGGAATGACGGCGTTCGTACGTTGCAGGCTCGTTGCGCCGAGGAAGGATGGAGCTTTTTTTACGCTCCCAACTACAGCATCGGGGTCAATCTGCTCTATTCGCTTAATAGGCATCTGACGCGTCTGCTTGCCGGAGTAGACGGCTATCTGCCTTCCATTGAGGAGCGGCACCATATATTTAAGAAAGACGCACCGAGCGGAACCGCCATTGCGCTTGCTAACGATATTATGGCGAACGATACCGCCTATACGAATTGGGCATTGGTACCCCCTCAAATTGAGGATAATCACATCATTCCCATTACTGCTGTTCGCGAAGGACAAACGCCCGGCTATCACGGAGTTACCTTTACTTCGCAGGTGGATCGTATCACTATCGAGCACGAAGCATTTAGCCGTAAGGGCTTGGCACAGGGCGTTTTGCTTGCCGCCGCCTATGCCACCAAGCACAAGGGTGCATTAGATATGAAGCAGTTACTGGATATAAAAGAGTAAAATCGGCATTCCAATGGAGCAATCGACCAATAGCAAATTGGCGCGCGCTAAGCGCCGTCGCCTCGTTTGGGGCATAATTGTCACCGTTCTGTTCATATTGTTCGCCATATGGGCAGGCTGGGGCTGGTTTATCTTCCTACCGCTTATTGTGGATTATTACTTTCTGCACTTCATTAAGTGGCCGAAGCTTAGCCGAATCAAGAACAAAAGAGTGCGAAGCGTGGTGTCCCTTTTGGGCGATGTACTCTTCGCCGTGGTGGGCGTTACGCTACTGAGCACCTATTTCTTCCAGAATTTTGCCATTCCCTCCTCGTCGTTGGAGAAAACGTTGCTGGTGGGCGATTATCTGTTTGTAGATAAACTGAGTTACGGCCCTCGCGCTCCGATGACGCCTCTTGCCATTCCGCTCACGCATAATACGTTTCGCGGGCATAAAAGCTATTCGGATAAACCACATTTCGGCTATCGTCGGCTGAAAGGCTTCGGTACACCGCAGCGAGGCGACTTAGTTGTGTTCAATTTCCCCGCAGGGGATACGGTGGCACTTAAGATGCCGAACCCCGATTACTATACCCTGAAGGCGGTTTATGGGGAGGAAACTTTGCGGAGCCGACCCGATCTGTACGGCAAAATTGTATATCGGCCGGTGGATCGACGCGATCATTATGTAAAGCGCTGTGTGGCCATTGCGGGCGATAAGTTCGAGATTCGACAGAACGACGTGTACATTAACGGCAAAAAGCAGGCGTTCCCCGATAAAGCGCAACTGAATTATTACGTACAAACAGGCTCGGAACACTTTACGGAAGCTGATTTTGACCGATTAGGCATATCCAAAGCGGATCGGCGTTTTAGTGCCATCACGTCAGCGGATAATGGTTTGCTCTACGAACAAGGGCTGAAATTGCTTCAAAATGAGGAACAGGGCATGTTGTATCTGTTACCGCTTACGAATGAACGGTACCAACAGGTATCGACGGATCGGCGTGTTGTTGCCATAAATGTAGAGCATAGCTCGGATGGGCTTACCTATCCGTTGGGAGCCAATACGGGCTGGACGCGCGATAACTGGGGTCCCGTTACCATTCCGGCAAAGGGGATGACCGTTCAATTGGATAGTGCTGCGCTCGCGCTCTATACACGGTGCATTGTGGCTTACGAGGGGCATTCGCTCGAAAAGAATGCTCAGGGCAACGTGCTTTTGGATGGCAAGCCGGCAAAGGAATATACCTTTGCCATGAACTACTACTTTATGATGGGCGATAACCGGCATAACTCGGCAGACAGCCGTTACTGGGGCTTTGTTCCGGAAGACCATATTGTGGGCAAACCATCCTTCCTATGGCTCTCGCTCGATAAGGATAAGACGCTCTTTAACGGCAAAATACGTTTCAAACGTATGATGCACGTCATTCATGGGCAGAAACTCGATTGAACAGAGGCTACTCCTCCCTATCGGTTATGCACCGAGCGTTGAGTATTTTACGCTACTTGCGTGCGGAGATGCCGAGATAGATGCTGCCGAGCATTATGTAAAGCAAACGTGGCGCAATCGGTGCCGTTTACTCAGTCCACAGGGTGTTATTGAGCTAACGGTACCGGTCAAGCAGGGAGCCGCGGAAGCGTGTCCCATCCGCCAAGTGGAGATCTCTCCGCACGACAGGTGGCAGTCTCGCCATTTGCAGGCCATAAAGAGCTGTTACAACCGTACTCCCTATTACGAATATTACATCGATACGCTCGCACCCCTCTATGAAAAGGGCGCGTTTCGGTATTTGTTCGACTTCTGCATAGCGCTTATTGAGGCGGTGGCTCGCTTGATGCAGTTGCCCCTTCGGTACGGGCTTTGCGCTGAGTACAGAGCTTCGGCAGAACCTGACTACAGAGCGCTTTTCGATCCTTCATACCTCGTTATGCGAAAAGACTTTGCGCCCGTGCCTTACTATCAGTTGTTCGAGGGACAGGAACGCTTTGTCCCGAACCTTAGCATCCTCGATTTACTCTTTAATATGGGTCCGGAGGCGCGGCTCATACTGAAACAACAATACGATATGATGGACCTTTGCCCGAGCATCAAGTAACGTGCCTCACGAAAGGTATATAGGTATCGGATGATATGTATATACCTATTGCTCAAAAGGTATATACCTATCAATTGAAAGGTATATAGGTATTGCCGGACAGGTCGTACAGAAGCAAATAACAAGAATAAATAACCCTATGGAACGAAACGAAATATTGGAATTGCTCAAGCGTACACGCTCCACGCGTCGGTTCGATGAATCGGTAAAGGTTCCGGAAGAAAGCCTTCGCCGCTGGATAGGAGCCCTCCGCTATACGCCCTCGGCTCGCAATACGCAACCCTTGAAGTACAAAATAGTTACCGACCCCGACGAATTAAATAGCGTTTATCCGCTGTTACGATGGGCAGGATACTTGAAAGATTGGAACGGCCCCGCGGAAGGCGAACGTCCAACAGCGCTGGTTATTCAGTTAGTAGATACCGATATCGCTACCTCGGCGCGATTTGACGAAGGCATTCAATTGGAGGCATTTCTGATGCAGGCTTCCGCAGAGGATTGGAGCTGTTGCGTAATTCAAGCCTTTGAGGCTGCTAAATTGGTTACCGAACTATCCATTCCTGAGCGTTTTTCGCCGCTTTCCGTAATTGCCGTGGGCAAAGGAATGGAACAGTTTGTTGTGGAAGACCTGATCGCCGACGGTAGTGTGCGCTACTGGCGTACGCAAGATGATGTACATCACGTGCCAAAGCGCCTTGCCGAGGATCTGATTGTTCCATAGCTCCTTGTGCAACCCGGTTGCAATTAAGCCGTATATCTTTGCCTGCGTAAACAAAGAAAAGGCAGAAAAAGAATATGAAACAATCCGGTATGACGCAAAAGCATTCTGAAAAATCCCACGCAGTGGGTTGCTGCTCGGCTCACGCAGGGCACGATCACGGTCACGAGCATACACATGGTGAGGAAGAGCAGGGCAAGAGTTTTCTCATCAAAATTGTACTTTCGGTAGTGCTGTTGCTCCTTAGCGTGGCATTCGATTATTGGTCCAAGGACAAAACATCTATACCTTATCGCGAAGCGATTATCCTGGGGCTTTCCATTTTGGCATATCTTCCCGTTGGATATCAGGTAATTCGTGAGGGGCTGGAGCTCGCCTTTGAGCATCGTGACCTATTCAACGAACTGATGCTGATGTCCGTGGCAACGATTGCTGCTTTCGCTATTGGCGAGTACCACGAATCGGTTTTGCTCATGCTACTATACAACATTGGCGAATGGCTCCAGGACAGGGCTTCGGCAAAGGCGCATCGGAACATTAAACAGCTTATCGATATTCGCCCGAAAACGGTTACCCTCGTTACACCGCAAGGTACGGAAACGCGCTTGGCAAAGGATTGCTCTGTGGGCGATAGGTTGCGTCTGCTACCGGGAGATCGGCTCGCTTTGGATGCCTCTATAGCTTCAGAAGGCGGAACCTTTGATTATGCCTCTTTGACCGGTGAAAGCATTCCGGTTGATCTTACCACCGGAGATGAGGTTCCTGCGGGCGCTATCGTGCTCTCCAAGCCGGTTGATGTGCTTGTGCGTAAGCCTTTTGAGGATAGTACGCTATCGCGTATCGTTAATATGGTGGAACATAGCTCCGAACGCAAGCCCGATACGGAGCGGTTCATACGGCGTTTTGCCCGAATTTATACTCCAATAGTGGTAGGTATAGCCCTATTAGTCACGTTCGTGCCTTACCTCTATGCTCTTTTCACTAATGGTGAATACGCGTTTCGGCAACATCTCTACAACGGATTGGTATTCCTGGTAGCGTCGTGCCCCTGTGCTCTAGTGATCAGCGTGCCGCTTAGCTTCTTTGGAGGTGTAGGGGCGGCTTCCCGCAAAGGATTGCTCTTTAAGGGCGCGCTCTTCTTAGATCGTTTGCGCCATATCCGTACATTCGTATTCGATAAAACCGGTACGCTGACGGAAGGCTCCTTCTCCGTTCGCGAAGCAATTCGGCACGCCGATGATTTGGATGTAGCGCAAATACTTGCCTATACGGCTACGGCGGAGGGACAAAGTACCCATCCTATTGCCAAAGCTATTGTTCGTTATGCGGAGGAACAAGGCGTTGTTGCGGATTCGACCCTACAAACAGAGGAAATAACCGGACTTGGAATGCGCGCCGTAACGGGAAAAGGCGAAGAAGTGCTCGTGGGGAACAAAAAACTGTTAGAGAAATTCGGTGTATCGGTAGTTGAATGCGCCGAAAAAGCAGGAAGTAAAATACTGATTGCTCTATCCGGACGGCACGTAATGAGCCTTTTGTTAGCCGATAAGGTAAAAGAAACGTCACGCCCCACTATTGACGGCTTGCGGAAGCGCGGATACCAAACGGTAATGCTTTCCGGTGATAATAAGGAAACGGTTGCTGCCGTTGGTAACGAATTGGGAATAGATCACGCGATTGGCAGCCTGCTCCCGGACGGTAAAATAGCTGAAATCGAGAAACTGCGCGATACGAATAGCGGAATTGCCTTTGTGGGAGACGGACTGAACGATGCTCCGGTTATGGCTCTGGCAGATATATCTTTCGCTATGGGGGGCATCGGTAGCGATACTACTATAGAAGTTGCCGATGTGGTGATACAGAGCGATGATCCCTATCGTACAGTTGTGGCGGTCGATATTGCCCGATATACCTACAAAATCGTAGTGGAAAACATCGTCTTCGCTCTTGCAGTTAAGCTCGTTGTGATGCTTTTCGCAGCATTGGGTGCCGCACAGCTCTGGTGGGCTATCCTTGCTGATGTGGGCGTAACTCTATTAGCCATTTTGAATAGTTTGCGTGCTTTGCACTACAAGCAATATGCCTGATACGGATAAATTAGAAGCCCTTTTTAAGAGCCGTGGCCTGCGATTGACGCCTATTCGCCGGCATATCTACGAAACGCTTGCTTCTTCCGATGAAGCGCTCACGATGGCGGATATCGAATTATTGGCAGATGCGACGGACAAAAGTACCGTGTTGCGCGTTTTACGTGTATTGGAATCGGTTGGAGCCGTCCATCGCATTACCGATGCCAATGGGTTATTCAAGTACGCCGCAACCTCGTTTGAGCAAGGAACTCCCCTTATTAGGCATATACATTTCAGTTGCAGCAAGTGCGGCAAAACCTATTGTGTGGAGAGCGTACGCATCCCGCCATTGAATTTGCCCGAAGGCTTTAAGGCACTGGACTATAACATCGTTGTGATCGGAATATGCCCTTCCTGCCGTTAGAGCAGATCTTCGATCGCTTTGGATAGTACGATGGGCATTCCGTAGGTAGTGATATCATCGTGCTTTACCGAGATAAATCCCTTGAATATAGGAACGTTTTTCGGCACGCGAGCCTTTACCACAATGATATCCAGCAGCCGGTGCGACAAACGATGCTTGTATTGCCGTTGCTCGCCCGTAAGTGCTTCGGCGATAGTAACTCCCCACTGCTCGGCTACAATATTTGTTACCGTTTCCGCGGATATTGCGCTTTCCGCTTCGTAAAGGGGCATTTCGTACAATCCGCGCCATATATCCTTTCCTTCGCGCCGTCGGAGCCAAATCTCGCCATACTCGGTTTCCGCTAACAGATAGAGCATATAGCGCGGTTTTACCGATACTTTTCTGCTCTTGAGCGGTAGTTCCGTTTCGCGTCCTGTACCGGTTACGGCACAAAACTCCGCCAGCGGGCATTCTGCGCAGAGTGCCTCCCGTGGCAAACATATTAATGCACCGAGTTCCATTAGCGATTGATTGACTTCCGCTGAGCGTCCTAATTCGACCAAACTCTGTACAAATTGCTTTACAAATGCCTTTCCTTCTGGCAAATCGATAGCTAATCTTGAGCCCAACAAGCGCGATACCACTCGAAGCAGATTGCCGTCCACGGCGGCATGTGGCGCATCTGTCGCAAACGAAGATACAGCCGCTGCCGTATAATCCCCCACGCCGGGCAGCGTGAGTAGCGTTTTGTAATCCTTTGGGAATATACCGTCCCGCTCATTGGCTACAACTTGTGCCGCCCTATGCATATTGCGAGCACGCGAATAGTACCCCAGTCCCTGCCAAAGGCTCAGAACTTCATCAAGATCGGCTGCTGCCAATGCAGTTACCGTAGGGAATTGCGACACAAAACGATGGTAGTAATCGGTTCCCTGCACCACACGAGTTTGTTGCAAAATAACCTCCGAAACCCATATGAGATAGGGATCTCGCGTTTCGCGCCATGGAAGTGCGCGCTTATGCGTTCCGTACCAGTCAATAAGCGCAGCGTGAATATCGTGCAAAGTTTGCTCCGTGCAAATCACTTATATGGATAGAATGCTTACTATATCCAATAATTTGGAGGGAACAGGCTTATGATCCTTGATCGCCTTTACGAACGGAACGTAGACAATTTCATCGTGATCGTACCCGATCATCACGTTCCGCTGATCTTCCAGCAGTGCTTCAATGGCGGCAACACCCATACGGCTCGCCATAATTCTGTCTGTGGCGCACGGACTGCCACCGCGCTGGATATGGCCTAATATGGTTACCCGCACGTCGTAATCGGGGAAGCGTTCCTTCACGTGTGCCGCAGCTGCCATCGCTCCGCCACCTTCCTCGTTGCTTTCCGTTACCAATACGATGCTACTGCTCTTGGTTTTCCGGAATCCGCTGCGGATGCTTTTCTCTAGATGTTCGGTTGTATGATGCATTTCGGGGATAATGGCTGCTTCGCATCCGCTTGCAATTGCCCCGTTGAGCGCAAGAAAGCCCGCCTCTCTACCCATCACTTCTACAAAGAATAGCCGATTGTGGGACGATGCCGTATCCCTGATTTTGTCCACAGCCTCTACAATTGTGTTGAGCGCAGTAGTGTAGCCGATGGTGATGTCCGTGCCCTGCAGGTCGTTATCTATAGTTGCCGGCACGCCAACAATTGGGAAGTTGTGCTCCTGAGCCAATAAACGGGCTCCGGCAAGCGATCCGTCGCCGCCAATTACCGCAAGTGCATCAATGCCCTGAGCACGTAAATTCGCGTAGGCGGCTTTACGTCCCTCGGGCGTACGGAACTCGTCGCACCGAGCCGTTTTCAATATAGTGCCGCCCCGCTGGATGATATTGCTCACATCTTCGGTGCGGAATTCCTTGAACAGCCCTTCGATAATTCCCTGATACCCCTTGTAAATAGCTTTCACCCGTATGCCGCGGTAAATGGCCGCACGGGTTACCGCGCGAATGGCCGCATTCATTCCGGGCGCATCTCCGCCCGAAGTGAGCAGTCCCACACATCGTATTGCTCCGTTTGCACTCATATTTATCTCTTTACGATAGCCTTTTCTTCTTATCAATCCCGTCTCGCGAGCGGTGAGCTTCCTTATTCTTGCGTATCAGCGCCAAGTCAAATAGTGCGGCTCCTTATCTTTCCTCGCGACACCATTCCCTATAGAGAATGCACTCTTCCTAACGAAATGAGCGATGCCCACACTCCATTTCTTCAACAAAGATACGCCCTTCACGTAAACTATCGGATAACCGGAGCAACAAATCCGCTCTTTCCGCAACGCACATCCCCTCTTCCCCTCACCGATTATCGCCTTTTTACCACCGAATCAATAGTGATAAATAACGGGTGAATCCGAATAAAGAGAGCCGTATATCCCTATGATTTGACGACCAGAGCCCGTAGCACCGCAACGGAGCTTGCCAGAATTTAAATACAGGATGAGTGATGTGAGAGCTGAGTGCGGAATAATACAGATCGGGGTATGAGAGTAGATCTATCGGAGCATGCGAGGATACAGATCATTTATATGAAAAAGTCGGAGCAGAGGATGCTAGGTAACGGGGGCGTTTATTCGTAGGCCCTCGAACGTCGGATCAAAGGTGACGGATCGTTTTTACGAAAGAATCGGAGCGGAGGAAGGGAGGGAACGGAGCGTTTGTACGGTGCGGTCAGAGAAAAGTCTATAGACTTTTGGAAAATACTCTATAGACTTT
>CABTZX010000047.1 GCA_902489445.1 uncultured Bacteroidales bacterium | reverse complement strand
TCTATAGACTTTTTCGGAAAACTCTATAGACTTTCTGGAAAAACTCTATAGACTTTTCCCCGATACCTCCGTACAACGGCTCGGACGGAATGGGAGCAACGATTTGTTCGTATGGGAGGAACGCTCCGCTCCCATCGTTCAGCCGCTCCCCTCCTCAGTTAGAAAAGAGTGCAAACGTACATAGGTCGCTTGATGAAGGTGCGCAGAATTGGCGCTGTTTGTGCATAGTTTAGTGGGCGAAGGTGTGTAATGCTGGGGTGGGGCATGCGTGTGTTGGTAGATAAAGGTGCGCTGCGGGGTGGTGGTATATATGTCCGGTGATGGGCGAAGAGTTGCAGATGTGCGGTGGCTCCCTCGGTAAAAAGGGGCAAAAGCAGGAGAAGTTGGGGGCAAAGATGCGCTGTGTTGGTAGATAAAGGTGCGCTGCGGGGTGGTGGTATATGTGTGCGGTGGTGGGCGAAGGTTTGCAGATGTGCGGTGGCTCCTTCGGCGAAAAGGGACAAAAGCAGGAGAAAATGGGGGCGAAGATGCGCTGTGATGGAGGGAAATTCGTTGAGAGAGAGGAAGGGGTAGGGTAGCGATGTGAGGTTTGTACATGGAATGGCATCGTTTGAAGGGCAAGTGTGGGGAAAAAGGTACCTTTGTGCGCGCAGAAGAGGCTTGTTACATGAACGATTTAATACAGGTATTGCCGGACAGCATAGCAAATCAGATAGCCGCCGGCGAGGTTATTCAGCGTCCTTCGTCCGTGATTAAGGAATTAGTGGAGAATGCGATCGATGCAGGAGCCCGTAAGATCAAGATAGAAGTAGAGGAGGCAGGCAAGGCGATGATCCGTGTTACGGACGATGGTTGCGGTATGTCGACGCAAGATGCACGAATGGCATTCGAGCGTCATGCAACGAGTAAGATTCGTCAAGCGGAAGATCTCTTTTCGCTCCATACGATGGGCTTCCGCGGAGAAGCATTGGCATCAATCGCCTCGGTATGTAGCGTTACGCTAACCACTCGTCGGAAAGAGGACGAACTGGCAACCTGTCTGCAAATAGCCGGGGGCGTAGTGGAGCAAACTAGTAGAAGCGCGGCTCCGGTAGGCAGTTGTTTTGAAGTACGCAATCTGTTTTATAACGTGCCGGCACGGAGGCGTTTCCTCAAAAGCGATACCACCGAATGGCGACATATCCTAACATGCTACGAGCGTATTGTGGCTGTTTATCCGGAAGTTGCCTTTTCTCTTTATCAGAATGGCGCAGAGGCTTCAGTGCTGCAAGCCGGTTCGCTCTCCAAACGGATTGCTTCGATTATGCCAAAGGGAAGCGAAAAGGGAATGCTTCCGCTCTCGTTTCGCTCGGATATAGTGAACATCAGCGGCTTTGTGGGGAGCCCTGAGCACGCAAAACAGCGTGCCGCCAAGCAATTGTTCTTTGTGAATGGGCGGTTTATGCGTCATCCCTATTTCCATCATGCGGTGATGCAGGCGTACGAAACGCTCATCCCTACAGGATATCAGCCGAGTTACTTCATCTATTTTGAGCTTGATCCGGCGCGTATCGACGTAAATGTGCATCCAACTAAGACGGAGATTAAGTTTTTGGACGAGCAAGCCGTGTATCGTCTATTAGGAACATTGATCCGTCAGACGCTCCACCGGGCGGTTTCTATGCCGCGTTTGGACTTCAACGCACGCAATGTACTGGATTTGCCTGCCTACAAGGGAGCGGAGAGCGATGGTAGTACGCCTACACCGCCTGCCATTAATGCGGATAAGGAGTACAATCCTTTTAAGGAAACACCGGTGGCACGCACTCAAGCTCGTAAGTCGGATTGGGCAACCGTATTCAGCAACTTTGCGGCTCCGGAGCGTAAAACGGGTTTCCCGCAGGAAGTTCTGTTCGAACAGATGATAAAGGACGAGGAGCCGACTAAGCCCTCATCGGGAACACCGTTGCTGCTTTCGGATCGGTATATGGCGGTTGTTTTGCAAAGCGGATTGGCGATTATCGATGCCAAAAGGGCAGAAATGCGCATTGAATACGAGGAAACGCGCAGAAAGTTTGCCGAAGAGCCGGTCGGAGAGCGCAAGCAACGATTGGTTGTTCCGCGCATAATGGATTTTGATGCACGTGAATCGAGCGTACTGGAAGCGATTATTCCCGATTTAGACAGCCTTGGTTTTGAGGTAAGTCCGCTTGGAAACGGAAGTTTTTCGCTACTTACCGTGCCCTTCTTTCTGAAGGAAGACGCGCAAACGCTGGTTGAAAACGGCGTTTTGGAGCTTTTGGAGACGGAAGGAAACGGACGCGAAACGCTGATTGATGCATTAGCGCGCGCAGTTTCGATACAGCATTACGCATCGCCTTCCCAACCGCTCACGCCAACGCGAGCCGAACAAATCGTGGCGGCACTGTTTTCCACTCCCGAAGCTGCCTACACACCCACCGGGAAGCGCATCCTGCATCTCGTAACCAATGAGGAAATAGAGGGTTTTTTCGCATAAATCGAGCTGATCGGAATATGAAGAATGAGGATTTGAGCAGAGAATTTGCGGAACGGCTCCGACAATTGGAGGTAAACTGCGCAGAGCGTTCTCTCGCGAAGAGTATAACTTCGAATCTATGGCTACAGGAGGACGGAAAGCGGCTTCTGAACCTTTCTTCCAACGATTACCTCGCGCTGAGTGGCGATGCCGAAACGATAGCGGCATTTCCTGCTTACGGTGCTCCGTTAGGTAGTGGCTCTTCGCGCCTTTTAACCGGTAATTATCCGTTATTGAACCATTTTGAGGCGGAAATAGCATCCGCCTATCATAAGGAGGGCGCGCTACTTTTCAACAGCGGATACCATGCCAACAGCGGTATCATAGCCGCCTTGGGGCGAATTGATGGGGTGCGCTTTCTTGTAGATCGTATGGCGCATGCCAGTATCTTGGATGGTCTTACGATGGGACGATGCCGGTTTACTCGCTTTAGGCATAATGATATGGCTCATCTGTCCGCTCTTTTGGATCAAGAATTGAGCGATGCGTCTGCAAAAGCGATTATCGTTGTGGTAGAGAGCATCTATAGTATGGATGGGGATCTTGCCCCTCTCCGCGAATTGGCAGCGCTCAAACAGCACGATTCGCGTATACTCCTTTACATGGATGAAGCTCATGCCGTGGGCGTCCGAGGGGAGAACGGCTACGGATTAAGCGAAGAAACCGGCACAGTGCAAGATATAGACTTCCTAATTGGTACTTTCGGTAAAGCAATATTAGGGATGGGTGCCTATATAGCTACGGATCGGCTTGTCGTTCGTTACCTTGTGAACAGTGCGCGCTCGCTAATCTTTTCCACCATGTTGCCGGAAGCAGTGATGGCTTGGAACCGTTTTATTTTCCTGAGGTTACCACAGTTTAAAGCGCAAAGAGCGGTACTTCGGCAAACTTCCGAGCAATTTCGGGATGCACTCTCCCATAGGGGTTACGCCGGTTTAGGGCAAAGTCATATTGTACCGGTTATATTGGGCAGCAACGAACGAGCCTTACGCGTGGCGGAAGAACTGAAAGAGCGCGGCTATCACGTGCAAGCTATTCGCTATCCGACCGTGGCAAAAGGTACGGAACGGTTACGACTTTCGCTTACCGCCGGGATGAGTTTTGAACAATTGGAACCTCTGATAGAATATCTTTCGCTATGAAGGCTACGTGGCTTTTCCCTGATTCAGACGAAGCAGATCGGCTTGTTGTGTTCTTTACCGGCTGGGCGATGAATCAAAGTGCCATAGCGCATCTGACACCGCTCGAAGGGTATCGTTTCCTACATATGGAAGACTATCGGAGCATAGAGGTTGCATTCCGTAAAGAATTCACTCGTTACAAACAGATTATCTATATAGCTTGGTCGATGGGTGTATGGGGTGCGGAGCGTGCTGTACGGGAAGGTGTTATGCCGAAACCGAACAAAGCGATTGCCATAGCCGGATCTCCGTTTCCATATCACGATACTTACGGCATTCCCAAGCTATGGTTTGAGCGAACGCTATCGGGGTTAACGCCTGAAAATCGCTTGCGTTTTCTGCGCCGAATGGTAGGCGGTAAACGCTTGAAAGCGCTCTTTGATGCTCTCGAACAGAGAGATCTGGACGAAATTAGGGTTGAGTTGCAAACGGTGCTACGCTACGAAGTGGCAGAAGCTCCACTGCGCAAGTCGCTCTCCATACCGTGGACACGCGCCGTAATAGCCGCAAAAGACCGCATCTTTCCCGTGCAAAACCTCACAAATGTATGGAAGGATTATGGCGTTCCTATAGTGGTATTGCCCGATGCGGAGCACTATTTCCTCGATCGGTATACATCGTGGCGCGAAGTGCTGTATTTGGGTTGCGAATCGTCTCTATGACAAGCGAGGAACGTATCAAAAGGGCATTTTCAAAGGCATCCGACAATTACAACGCCAATGCCTTTGTGCAGCAGCGAATGGCGGAACATCTTGCCGCGCTTTTGCCTGAAGGCGAATCGTTTGAGCGTGCTTTTGAGTTCGGCGTGGGTACTGGTCTGCTCACAACGCATATTGATGCGCGTTGCCGCGTATCCTCCTGGCTGCTCAACGATTTATCCGAAGAAATGCTCCGCAATGTGCCTCCGCTACAGGGAAAGGCGACCTTTTTACCCGGAAATGTACTTTCGTATGCCGGGGACGAGCGTCTTACCGGACTAAATCTCATAACCTCCTCTGCCGCACTGCAATGGATACCGGAGCCCTTCAGCCTGCTGCAACGCCTTTCCGCTCTACTGGAGCCGGGAGGTATATTACTGATTGGCACGTTTCGAAGGGGCAATTTAAACGAAATTGCCTCTCTAACGGGCAATTCACTCCCATACTTTGAGGAAAACGATATGGAGCGGTTTGCTCGCTCTGCCGGGCTTCGCATTCTCTCGCTTACAAGCGAAATGATGCGCCTCAGCTTCCCTTCGCCTCGCGAAGTACTTCGGCATCTCAAAAGTACCGGAACAACGCAATTACCTCACTTCGGAAATGATTCGTTTCGTTTGGACACAAAGTCCGCCTTGGCGCGTTTCGATGAAGCTTATCGTGCTACTTTTCCCGCTCCTCAGGGACAAGGTGTTGCTCTTTCGTATATACCTTTGTATCTTTGTGCCGTTAAAGAATAAGAAACACATATAAAACAGATTCATATGAAAAAGAGACTTATCAGCACGCTACTGATGGCTTTTGCCGTGGTAGCACTCGTTTCCTCCTGTAAAAAGGATAAAGAAATGTCCATTCTTACTGCCACTTTTACCGATAAAGTGAAAGAAGCGGTGAAAAGCGTTGACGAAGGCGAACGCATTCTCTACATCCATAATTTATTGGAACCGGTGGATTCGCTTGCGGTTATAGATTCCTTGGTTCTTACCGATACGGTGCTTGAAAAGGGGCTCGACCTAAAGATTCCTGCAAATCCGGATGCTCTGTACCTAATGAGCGTGCCCGGTGCCGTAAGAATATACTTCGTTCCCGAATTAGGAATGATTAGCTTTGATATCGAAAAGGGAAAACCATCCGGAACTACCCTTAACGATAATATTGCGGAAGTAATTGATAATTTCCAAAAAGCCTTAGAACGCTACAAAGCCTCAATGGAAAAGGACGATTCAGGCGAAGAAGCGGCCGCCATTGAGAAGGAAATGTACGCATTAGGACGTGACTTTGCGCTTGCACACAAGGATCACCCCGTAGCTTGGGTGGGCTTCAGTAAGGCGTATAAGTGTGTTGAAACCAGCATTCAGCTGAAGGAAATTACTGATCAATCCATGCCCGGACTGGAAAAAATAGCCGGCTACAATAAGATTAAAGCCGAAGTTATCCAAGCGGCTCTAACGCAGGCTGGTAGTATGTTCGTGGACTTTGAAGGAGTCGATGCTGAAGGTAATGCCGTTAAGCTGAGCGATTTCGTCGGAAAAGGGCAATATGTGCTGGTAGACTTCTGGGCTTCGTGGTGCGGTCCCTGCCGTAGGGAAATTCCCTTTGTAAAGAAAGCCTACGAAAACTACCGTAATAAGGGGCTTGCCGTATTGGGTGTAAGCGTTTGGGAGCAGAAAATAGAGGATCACCTCAATGCCGTGAAGGATTTGAGCATTGCTTATCCGCAGATCTTTGTAGCCAATGACGCAGAAGGCAACAATGCCGCCACCTCGGCGTATGGGATTAGCGGTATTCCTCAGATTATTCTCTTCGCTCCGGACGGCAAGATTGTGGCGCGTGACCTGCACGGAGATGCCATCGATAGCACCATAGCTCCGCTCTACAAATAGGCGTTGAGCCGTTAGACGGTTCTCATACAACCGCATAAACTGAAGGGGTGTGCCCAATGAGAGGCATACCCCTTTTTATTTGCTCTTTGGACCGAATACGTATCACGGATCCATCGTCTTTCCCGAAATGTATATACCTTTCAATCAATAGGTATATACGTTTCATTCAATAGGTATATACCTTCCGATCAAAAGGTATATACGTTTTGTCGACAATACTCATTCACTCCGAACAAGTCCAAATATGGGGGATGAACGGCAAAAATAACTACCTTTGCCCAACGTATGAATTATGCAGGTTATATGAAACCGACACTACTGATTATGGCGGCCGGTATGGGAAACCGATACGGCGGTCTAAAACAATTGGACCAACTGGGGCCCTCGGGCGAAACTATCCCCGATTATTCAGTGTATAACGCCCTAAAAGGCGGTTTCGGTAAAGTGGTTTTTGTCATTCGGCACAGCTTTGAGGATGCATTCCGAAGCACCATTCTTTCCCGATACACGGATCAAATTGCCACAGAGGTTGTATTTCAGGAGCTGGATGCTCTACCTGATGGATACAAAGTTCCCCAAAATCGTGTACGTCCTTGGGGAACGGGGCACGCGCTCTTGATGGCAAAAGAGGCAATTAAGGAACCTTTCTGCGTAATTAATGCCGATGATTATTACGGGGCAGAGGCTTTTCGTACAATGGGTAAAGCACTTTCAAGTCTAAACGAGGAAAGTACCGGTCAGTATTACACTGCCGGCTACCGATTGGGGCAAACCCTCAGCGAAAGTGGCTCCGTTTCACGCGGTATCTGCTCTGTTGACGGCAATAATATGCTAACGGATATCGTGGAACATAAGGAACTTTCCCGCAAGGGAGAGCAAGTTGAGGATGCAGCTACCGGGCATCTCTTTTCGCCCGATACCTTTGTTTCGATGAACTTCTGGGGCTTTACGCCCGATATCTTTGCTTCTGCTGAAAAGATGTTCAAGGCGTTTCTGGAGGCTCATGGCACCGAAGAGAAAAGCGAATTCTATATACCTTCCATCGTGAACGGATTGATTGCGTCCGGAACCGCAAGTTTTGAAGTGCTCCCCACCGCCGACAGTTGGTTCGGTGTTACCTATAGTGCGGATCGACCTATGGTTGTGGATCGGCTTAAAGCAATGCACGAGCAGGGAATCTATCCCACTCCACTGATAAAGAGAACAAATCATTAAAACCCTCAGCAAGAGGAATAGAAAAGAACGTATATGAAACTGAAAATGTTATTACTTCTGAGTTCCGTGGCAGGACTTACTTTCGTAAGCTGTAACGGGAAAGGAGGCAACAGTAGTCACGAAGTTGTGCCTGCTATTGACCTTACAGCGATGGACACTACCATCAACCCCGGTGAAAACTTCTATCTGTTTGCCAACAAAGGCTGGATGGATGCTAACCCTTTGAAGCCCGCTTACAGCCGCTATGGGGCATTTGACGTGCTTCGTGACCTTTCTATTGAACGGATTCACGGCATAGTTGATTCTTTGGCAAAAAGCGAACTACCTAAAAAGGGTACCAATGCTTACCGCGTATCGGTTCTTTACAAGCAGGCTATGGATAGCGTAAAACGTAACGAAACCGGATTCGCTCCCGTAAAACCCTTCATTGACGAAATAACAGCCGTTTCTTCCAAAGAAGAATTGGTAGAATTGGCTGCCAAGAAGGATAATCGCGGCGAAGCAACGCTCTTCGGTACCTACGTTTATGCCGATGATATGAATAGCGATATGAACATTATGCACGTATCGCAGCCGTCGCTTGCGCTTCCCAACCGTGATTATTACCTCGCAAAGGATGCGGCAGGCCTCGAAATCCTTAAATCCTACAACGAACACGTACTTCGCTTGCTGGCGCTTGCCGGATACAACGAAACCGATGCTAAGCGAATAGCCGATAACAATATGGCTATTTCCAAGCAGCTCGCCGAAATGAGCTATTCACCGGTAGAACTGCGCGACAGCCGAGCCAACTATCATATGCTTGAAGTAAAGAAGTTCGCTGCCGATAATAAAGGATTCAACTGGGCGCGCTACATTACGCTTCGCGATTTGGATAAAGTGGAAAAATGGGACGTTTCGCAGATCAAGTTCTTCGAAAAGTTCGATAAATGGTATCCTACGGCAGATCTTAATGCACTAAAGGACTTCCTTGTTGTTGGTGAAATTGAAAGTGCTGCCGGTTACCTGAGCGATGAATTTGTTGAAGAAAACTTCAATTTCTACGGAAAGGTACTCAGCGGACGCAAGGAAATGCACCCGCGCTGGCGTCGTAGCGTTAATTTGGTTGAAAGCGTGCTGGGAGAAGCGCTCGGACAAATCTACGTCGAAAAGTACTTCCCCGCAGAAGCCAAAGAACGTATGACTAAGCTTGTTTCGAACCTTCAGAACGCTCTTTCGGATCGTATTGCCGGTTTGGAATGGATGAGCGATGCAACCAAAGCAAAAGCGCAGGAAAAGCTCAAAAACTTTACCGTTAAGATTGGCTATCCCGATAAGTGGAAGGATTACTCCAAGATGAATATCGATGCCGATAAATCCTTCTATGAAAACTTGCTTGAAGCCTCCCGTTTCGAACATCAACGTAATATGGACGACCTCGGGAAACCGGTGGATCGCACCCGTTGGCTCATGAATCCGCAGGAAGTAAACGCATACTATATGCCCACAACGAACGAAATCTGCTTCCCCGCAGGTATCCTGCAGCCGCCTTTCTTCAATATAGATGCCGACGATGCCGTTAACTATGGTGCTATCGGTGTTGTGATTGGGCACGAAATGACTCACGGATTTGACGATCAGGGACGCGAATTCGATAAGGATGGTAATATGAACAACTGGTGGACCGAAGAGGATAGCAAAAAGTTCCAAGAAACTGCCGCTAAGCTCGCCGATCAATTCAATCAGATCCAAATTACCCCGGATCTCAAGGCAAACGGTAAACTGACCCTTGGCGAAAATATTGCCGACCAGGGCGGATTGCTCATTGCTCGTTTGGCTTTGAATAAAGCACTTAACGGCAAGGAACCGGAACCGATTGACGGCTTCACCGCTTCGCAACGCTTCTACATTGCTTACGCACGTGTATGGGGACAGAACATCACCGAGCAGGAACGCATCCGCCTCACGAAGGAAGATCCGCACAGCTTGGGCGAATGGCGTGTTAACCAAACACTTCGCAACATCGATGATTTCTACGAAGCATTCGGAATCAAGGAAGGTAGCAAAATGTACCTTGCCCCCGAATCCCGCGTTCTCGTATGGTAATTTCTAAGTACCTTATATCACTCTAACCGAGAAAAGATTTATGGAATGAAGTGATTTAATAAGGAAGAGTATGATTTGTACAGGGGAGGGTGTTACACTCTCCCCTCTATTTTTTTCGTTCTTCTGTTCCCTCGTACAGCTTTAGCGTGATGAAGCAGATAGATATCCCATTTATACAATTTGGTGAGGACTTTCTCATGGAGTGAAAAGTGAGTGATTGCAGAGTGCAGATAGTGGGATGCCTGACCCCTATTTGCGAGAAAATGTGGCAGGGGATGGGAGGTAACGAATCGGTAGTACGAAGGTGACGGAGCGTTTGTGCGAAAAGTAGGAGTCGAGGATAGGAGCTGTTGGAGCAGGGAATGGGAGGTATCGGATCGTTTGTCCTATGCGACCGTAGAAAAGGCTATAGACTTTCGGAAAATA
>CABTZX010000046.1 GCA_902489445.1 uncultured Bacteroidales bacterium | reverse complement strand
TTACCACCGACTGATTATTACATCAGCGGATGGTTACCTCCCCCACAGATGGTGAACACCGGCTGGTTATTAGCAATCTACTGGTCGTTAGCGTCTGCGGATGGGTAACCTCCACGAATGGTTAGCAACGGTTGTTGTTAGCATCAGTGGATGATTATCCTCCACGGAATGTTAGTACCGGTAGTGCCGACACCCCTCCCCAAGGAACAGCGTTCTTTGACATATTGTAATAGCTCCCGCGCGATGAGGAGGCTTGTGCTTATAATGGCTATAGGAAACAAGTGCTCCGGAAAGGGGGTATCGGAGTCTAAGAGAGTTTGAGCATATCGGAACTCATCTGAGGCGGTCCGATATACCGTATGGTACGCTAGGTGTGCCACCGTTGAGCGCAGGAACAGCTATAAAAGATGAGGTAAAAAGATGAAAAGAGAGCGAAAACGAGTGATTATTGCTACCTTAGCAGGACGATACAGCAAGGAGGGAGCAATCCCAAGAGACGAGACCGTGAAAGTACAGATAGTTAGAGTGCCCCAAACATCGGCACAGCATCAGGATAAGGAGCCTGCGCTCCCCTATTACGCTTCGGCGGGTGCCGCCGGTATGGATCTGACAGCAGCCATCGACGAGCCGATAAACTTGGCTCCGGGAGCGCGCTGCTTGATTCCGACCGGTATAGCTATCGCCCTACCGGAAGGATACGAAGCGCAGGTCCGCTCGCGCAGTGGCTTGGCTCTGAAGCGCGGCTTGGCGGTTCTGAACGCTCCGGGAACGATCGATTCGGATTATCGTGGTGAAATAAAGGTGATTCTGATCAATCATTCCGAGGAAATGGCTTGTATTGAGCCGGGCGAGCGCATCGCGCAGTTAGTGGTGGCACGCTACGAACGGGTTGAGTGGGACGAAGTGACCTCCTTAGACCGCACCGAACGCGGCGACGGAGGCTTTGGACATACGGGAACCACAAGTGTAAAGGCATGAAACAGAAGCGAATAATTCTCCTCTGCGTCTGCTGGCTGCTCACTCTGAGCGCACAAGCCGGTTCCCCACCGGCGGAGACGTCGGCGCGTGTCTCGCGACTGATCGAGGAAGCTGCCGTAAGAGCGCAGCTCCCATCGGGACGCGCGGAGGCGTTCCGCCTATACCGTTTGTCGTACGACCTCAAGCCCACGCTAACGGCAGCGCGTGAAATGGCTTTACTGGTACAATCGTACGACGGCGAGCAGTTCGTCTACTGGATGAACGAAGCGCTCCGCCTGGATCCTGCCAATAACGAATGCGTCAATTTGCTTGCCGAGTATTATCTCTCACGCGGCAGTTTTACCGCTGCGGCAGAGCTGCTGGAGCATCATGTGGCCCTTTCGCCGGACGATGTGCCCGCCTATATTCGTTTGGCGTACGCACACGCCAACGGAGGCAATCTGGAAAAAGCTACCGTTGCGCTGGAGCAATTCCTCAAACGCAATACTGATGCGGATAAGCGTGCCGCGGCGGAGGATCTGCTCTTTCGGATCCTTACGGAGCAGGGCAAGCGCACGGAAGCGGCAAAGCTCATTATGGAAAGCTTCCGCAAGCAGAAGAGTGCCGGGCCGCAAACCCTACTCCATACAGCCAACAGGCTGCTCACGGCGGGGTACTATCGCGAAGCGCTTGCAATTGTTTCTGAGCATCCCGACTTAGTGAAAGGAGATTTGGCACTGATGAACCTTAACACCTCGCTACTGATTATGAACGGTAAGCGCAATGAGGCGCAGCAGATGCTGATGGGCATAGCCACCAACAAAGGCTTTACGGAAGTGGAGGCGATGGCCTCCATAGCGCGCCTGATTGCTTCGGACCGCGACGAGAAGGGACAGATCCGTAAGTGCTACCTACCGGTGGGCGCGGCTCTCACTAAGCGTTTTCCGCAATCGTTTGCGATATCCTCCTTCTACTTTGAGATACTCACGTTGACGGACGACTCCGTGGCATTGGGGCAGCACTTAGCCACTATGGCGCGTAGCTTTCCGGATAGCATCAACGTACGCTTGAACTTGGTTCAGTACGAATTCAACCGGAAGAACTACAATGCAGCGGACAGCCTGCTGCATGCAATCATCGAAACCGATCCTACCCTGGCAACGCCCTATCTGTTTCAATCCATGATAGAGCAAACGGTGCGCCAAAACAACAAGGCCGGTATACAGATACTGGATAAAGGTCTGTTGCGCGTACCGCAAACGGACAGCACGGAGCGCGCCTCGCTCTACTTGGCAAAGGGGGATCTGCTCTATGCGGATGGCGAAGCGGATAAGGCGTTCGCCTGCTACGATGCCAGTCTGCAAATGAACCCGAATAATGCCCTTGCACTCAATAACTATGCCTATTATTTGTCCCTCACGGGGCGCGATGGCGAACGTGCGCTGGCAATGGCTCAAAAGGCGGTGCTGCTGGAGCCGGACGATGCCAACATATTGGATACGTATGCCTATTTGCTCTATTTGAAGGGCGATTATCTGATGGCAGCAGCCTATATGCGCAAGGCACTGAATGCAGCTGAAAGTGAAAAGGCAACTTTTTACGATCACTATGCCGATATACTCATAGCCGAAGAGCATATCAAGGAGGCACTGGAATATCTCCGCAAAGCAGAGCAACTTGAGCCGAGCGACGAACGAAAGCAACAGATCCAAAAACTGGAGAAATCGTTATGAGAAAGAGTTTTTCCATTGCGCTCTGTGCGCTGCTTATCGCGCTCTGCTCCACAGGTTGCTCGTTGCGGCGCAAGAGTATGAGTGGCGCGGCGGAAGCCGATCTGCTTACCTCAGCTGAAGTGGCGGGGTTTATGGATCGACGGAAGCCGGCAGAACCATTCACCGCAAACGGATCCGTTACGCTACGCCGCAACGGAGAGGAACTTAGCTCGCGCATCGTGCTGTACTACGCTCCCGATGGAGGGATGGTTATTACGGTGCGGCCGGTGGTATTCTTCGAAGCGCTGCGCATCGGCATTACCTCCGAGGGCATCACGGTAATTGATTACTACGGGAAAGGATACCTCCGTTTAAGCGAAGCGGAAGCCTCGCGCCTGTTGGGGGTGCCGTTCCGCTCCGCCCTTTGGACAGAGCTGTTTTTCGGCCTGCCTCTCTCCGGCGATACGCATAAAACGCTTTTGCCCAAGCGGCGTATAGCTTTGCGCTACAAGGAGCCACCCACAGCTACGTATCAGCTCCTTGCGGGCGAAACAGCCCCTTCTTCGGTATCGCTTGCCGCTCCCTCGGCTCAGAATGCCTACCGGCTTTCGGTACTCTATCCGAACGGATTTACCCCGTTCGCCTTGGGCAATGTGCCTAAAGCGATGCAAGTGGAGCTACTTCACCGGGATGCATCCATGGGCTCGTTGCAGCTTATCACCGATACGCCGCGCAAAAGCAGAGCTACGGCATTGCCCTCCCTTGCACGCCCCAAGGGATTTACAGTTCTTAAAACAAACGATTTACTCAGATTGCTTTCCGAATTAGAATAGAAACCATGAAACAACTTTCTTTACTCTTATTGATACTCACGCTTGCCGTAACCCCCGCTTTTGCCCAAAGTAAAAGTAAAGAGGTGCAACGATTGGAACGGCAACGGCGCGAAGCTCTCAAAGAGGTAGAAAAAACGGACAAAAAGCTGAAAAAAGTGAGCAACGACCGCTACAAGAAGCAAAAGGAAGCCAATCTGCTCAAGAAGCAGGCGGCTCAACGGCAGAAAGCGGTCAATCTATTGGACGAAGAGATCAAAGTTTTAGATAAAGATATTGATTCGCTATCCACGGAGGCAACACATCTTCGGAACGAAGAGGAACGTCGGCGTAAGGCGTACGAAGAGAGCGTAATCGCTATGCGTCGCCGCGCCAAAAGCACCGATCGGATGCTGTTCCTCCTCTCGGCAGCCGATTTTGACGAAGGCGTGCGCCGAATGCGCTTCCTCGGGCAATTTGCTCAAGCCCACCGAGATGCCGCAAAACAGCTCAAGGAAACACGCACCAAGGTAGAAGAAAACAAGCACGCCATCGAAGGGAATAAATCGCAAAAGGCAACTTTGATGGAAACGCGCGAAAGGGAGAAGCAAAAACTCCTAACGCAGCAGAAGCAGCGTACCGGTGAGGTTTCCAAATTGCGCGGTGAGGAAAAGAAGCTACAGCAGCAAAAGCGGAAGCAACAACAACGTGCCAATGCGCTGAACAAGAAGATTGAACAGCGAATTGCCTACGAAATAGCCGAAGCTGAGCGTAAAGCTCGCGAAGCGGCAGCCAAAGCCGCTCAACAGAAGGGTGGCTCCACCACCGAGCAACGCAAGGCGGTTACCAAAGGCGGATATGCCATGACCGCCGAGGAGCGTCAATTAAGCGGAAGTTTTGAGCGAAATAGAGGAAACTTATTGATGCCGGTTTCCGGCAGCTACACCATTGTAGCTTCGTTTGGCGTACAGCAGCACAAAACGGAAAGCAAAGTACAAACCAATAAAAGCGGTATCGATATAGCCGTTCCGGCAGGAACAAGGGCGCGAGCCGTGTTTGAAGGCACCGTCTCTTCCATATTTATGGTGGAAGGATACCACTCATCCGTAATCGTTCGGCACGGTAATTACCTCACCGTATATGCCAACCTGCAAAGCGTAAGTGTGCGCACGGGTCAAAAGGTCAAGACGGGACAAACCATCGGCACCATAGCTACAGGCGACGACGGACGCGGATTGCTCCACTTCCAGCTGTGGCACGAACGAACAAAACAAAATCCGATGCAATGGATACGATAAAGATCATCAGAGATGTCTCCGGAGCTCTTCGCTTTGAGCATCCGTACATTTTTCAAAAACCCACGGCGGTAACCATCGGTACCTTTGATGGGGTGCATTTGGGTCATTTGGCTCTAATCAACGATTTGAAGCGTGCGGCAGCCGCGCGTAACCTTGCTTCGGCAGTGGTTACTTTCGATCGCAGTCCGCTCGCTACCGTCCGTCCCGGGCATCCCTATTCGCGGCTCAACAGCTATCAAGAGCAGATAACGCGCCTGAGTGCCGCCGCACCCGATATCACCTTTGTGCTTCCCTTTGATAGGGCTTTATCGCAGCTGAACGCGGATGATTTTGTGCAGCAGGTGGTGGTGGATATGCTCCACGCACACCATATGCTGTTGGGATACGACCACTCGTTTGGTCACGCATCTCATTACGGTACGGCGCCCGAAATGGAAGCGCTTGGCGCGCGGCACGGCATTTCCATTGAGCGCGCTGCTGCCGCTTGCGATCCGGAAGGGAATGCCTATAGTTCCACACGCATCAAAACGCTTTTGCGCCGTGGCGCTCTGCGCGAAGCCAACCAATTGCTCGGCTACGCTTATCCCCTGAGCGGCGTGGTTGTCGGCGGCAGGCATTTGGGTCGCACGTTAGGCTATCCCACCGCCAATATAGAACTGGACGATGCCCATAAGCTTCTGCCTCCCAACGGAGTATATGCCGCTCGGGCACGCATCGGCAACGAATTATGCCCCGGCATGCTCTATATTGGCAATCGACCCACGATGGGCGACGAGGAAGAACGCTCCATTGAGATCCACCTCTTTGATCGCTCCGAAGAACTGTACGACCGCTATATTTCCATCGAAATAGAGGCGTTTGTTCATCCCGAACATCATTTTGGCGGAACCGAGCAGTTAACTCAAGCGCTCCAAGCATACGAAGCTGAAATCCGCGCCCTTTTGGGCTGCTCCCGAACGGAATAATTCCGCCTCAGGATATAACTCGGCTCACCTCGGGAACCTTTGAATTTTCGCATTCAAGGGTTCCTTTTTTTGTAGCTCGTAGTGCCACTCCAAAATAGATCTATACCTTTCGCACAAAAGGTATAGATCTTTTGGTCGATACCTATATACCTTTTAATCGGAACTTCTATACCTTTTGCGACGCCCCTGCGGAGCTCTTCCCAAACGTTACATTACCATATATAAATACAAAATGAGTAACTTCGCGAGGAATAGTATCTGAAGGCGATGGAAAAGGTAGAACAAACGATACAAGCAGCCCGTTGGAGGGCGGATAGCAGTATCCCTTATTCCGTTATTTGCACAATGGTTTGGCTGCTCTGCCTGCCCGAATTGCTGCCCTTTGGATACGTCTTGGGGCTCACGAAGCCGGACAAACGCCCGCTTCGCCCCACGCTAATCCCGAAAATAAAACAAATCTATATCATGACAACTCGTTGGACATGGCATCCATTGAGCGAACCCCAGCAGAACATCGCCGCACAGCTCAGCCGTGAGCTGCATCTACCCGTTCCGGTAGCGCGTATCTTGGTGCGTCGCGGGGTTACTTCCGTTCAGGATGCAAACAATTTTTTTCATCCAAAGCTGCAAGACCTGCACGATCCCTTCCTCATGAAGGATATGGATCGCGCTGTGGCACGCCTCAACAAGGCGCTCGGCACTAAGGAGCCGATCCTGGTCTATGGCGATTACGATGTGGACGGCACTACCGCCGTGGCATTAGTGTATAAATTCCTGCGCATAGCCGGTTGCAGCGAAGCGCAGTTACACTATTACATTCCCGACCGCGGAGACGACGGATACGGCGTTTCCTACACCGGTATCGATTATGCCGCCCGCCGAGGCGTTAAGCTCATCATTGTGCTGGACTGTGGCATCAAGGCAACGCGCGAAATTGCCTATGCCAAAAGTTTAGGAATCGATTTTATTGTGTGCGATCACCATCAGCCCGATGCCGAGCTTCCTCCCGCCGAGGCGGTATTGGATGCCAAAAGGGAGGATAACACCTATCCTTTTGCCGAGCTATCCGGATGCGGAGTCGGTTTCAAACTGATGCAGGCATTCGCCATCACCAATAACATCCGTCTTTCGCGCCTCTATTCGCTGTTGGACCTTTGTGCCGTCAGCATTGCCAGCGACCTCGTTTCCGTGCTTGGAGAAAACAGAATTCTCTTTTACCACGGCTTGCGCCAGCTGAACCGCCAGCCCTCCCCCTCACTCACCGGTATTATCCGCAGCTGCGGACTGAAAGTGGGCAGCATTACTACCGGCGATATCGTGTACAAAATAGGGCCCATCATCAACGCCTCCGGACGTATGATGAACGGACGCCGAACCGTGGATCTGCTCCTCAGTGCCTCCGTGGACGAAGCCGAAGAGCTTTGTCGCGAAGTAGAACGCAGCAATAATCAGCGCCGCGCCTTGGATAAGCAAATCACCCAGGAAGCACACGAACAGATCAAAAGCAACGAACTACACAAAAAACACAAACTGATTGTGGTGTACGGTGAGGAGTGGCACAAAGGGGTGATCGGCATCGTAGCCTCCCGATTGGCGGAGCAATACGCTCGTCCCGTTATCGTGCTTTCCGGCATGGGCGAAAACATCTCCGGCTCAGCACGTAGTGCCAACAACTTCGATATGTACCACGCCATCGATCTGCACAAGGATTTGCTCATTAACTTTGGCGGACACCCTTATGCAGCCGGGCTCACTATGTCCAAAGAGCATTTGGACGAATTTGTGCAGCCCGTTGTGGAATATGCCGATAACGCCATTCCCTCGGGGCGACCCGAAACCACTATCGAGTTGGACGAAGAGCTCAAACTTACCCAGATCAACCAAACACTTCTGCGCCATATTAAAAAGCTTTATCCGTTTGGTCCCGATAATCCCGATCCGCTCTTCTTTTCCACGCAACTGATCGATACCGGCGAAAGTCGCGCCGTGGGCAGGAAAGAGGAGCACCTCAAACCCGATGTTACCGATGCGCCAAACCGGCGTTACCCGTTCGGAGCTATCGCCTTTGGGCAAGCCAAAAAACTACCGATTATTAAAAGTGGTGCCCCCTTTGCCATGTGCTATCACCTCGAAGAGAATGTGCACAACGGTATTTCCAACGTGCAACTGCGTGTAACCGATGTGAAGCCGGATGACGCACTCAGCTTTTAGATGAGCACCGAACCGGATAATTGGTTTCTCTCCCTCGAGGATCGCTACGGAGCGGAAGATACCTTCTACCCGGGCGATTTCCCTGAGGAAGAGGATTTTTCCGGCATCGACGCGGAGCCTACGCCTGCCGACGAGGCCCCCACGCGCCGCAAACGTCCGTCAACCCCGGAAGAGACACTCAAATCCTACTGGGGATACGATAGTTTTCGCGATAAGCAGCGCGATATTATCGACTCTGTGCTGGCGGGCAACGATACACTCGGCTTGCTTCCAACCGGCGGAGGAAAGAGTATCACCTTTCAGGTTCCCGGGATTATGCTCGGCGGCGTTACCCTTGTGTTCACACCGCTTATTGCGCTTATGAACGATCAGGTAGCCCAACTGAAGGCAAAGCGTATCCGTGCTGAAGCTATTCACTCCGGTTTAGACCACTTCCGCATCCAGCGCATTCTCAATAACGCTGTGTACGGAAAGAGCAGCTTCCTCTACATCGCTCCCGAGCGGCTCGCTTCCCCCTACTTTCAAGCCGCCCTGCAGCATATGAAAGTATCCCTCATTGTGGTGGACGAGTGTCACTGCATTTCCCAGTGGGGGTACGATTTCCGCCCCTCCTACCTCAATATCGGTTCGCTCAGGAAGCAATTCCCCAACGTACCGGTGCTGGCGCTTACCGCTACCGCTACCCCCGATGTGGTGGAGGATGTGATGGATAAGCTCGCTTTCCGCAAACGTAATGTGATACGGAAAAGCTTCTTCCGACCCAATTTGGCATATGTGGTGCGCCAAACGCCATCCAAGATTACCGAAATTGCCCACATCCTGCAGAGCGTACCGGGCTGCGCCATCGTCTACTGCCGCGACCGCGAGCGTTGCGCCGTGATTGCCGCGCAACTGAAGGAAATAGGCATCTCCGCCGTTTACTACCACGCCGGCCTATCGCATGCTATGCGTGACGAACGGCAGGAGCGCTGGATGAACGGCGATGTGCGCGTTATCGTGGCTACCAACGCCTTTGGAATGGGCATCGATAAACCCGATGTGCGCTCCGTAATACACTTTGCCATGCCCTCATCGCCCGAAGATTACTTTCAGGAAGCCGGACGTGCCGGACGCGATGGGAAGCGTGCCTATTCGGTTGTACTCCTCGGACCACACGAAGCCGGTGTATTCCGTAAACGGATCGCCACCGAGTTCCCTCCGCAAGCCTTTATTCGCGATCTGTACGACCTCATTATGAGCTACTTGCAAATAGGTTACGGCGAAGGTTTGGGCAGACGCATGATCTTTGATGTGGAAACTTTTATCAAAACTTTCAAGCTTCCACCGCTGCCCACCATGAGCGCCATACGCATTCTCGATAGAGCCGGTGCCTTCCAATATGAGGAACGCGAGGATCAAACCGCACGGGTCGCCTTTGTGATGGAGCGCCAAGAACTCTACAAACTTCACCTCGATGAGCCCAAGGAGCGCATCATCGATACGCTTTTGCGCTATTTCCCGGGCGTCTTTACTCGGTACGTGCCGTTCGAAGAGCAGCGCATCGCCTTTGAAACTGGTCTCCCCGTGGAGGAGGTCTATCAGCAGCTAACCACCCTTTCGGGAATGAGCGTTATTCGCTACATACCGCGTTCCACGCTTCCCAAGATTACCATCACAACACGCCGACAGCGTGGGCGCGACCTCATCATCAGCGATCAAGCCTATTCGGAACGCAAAAAGCGGTTCGAAGCTCGCATTGAAGCCGTTTTAGACTACCTCTACCGGAGCGATCACACCTGCCGCGCACAAACCCTTGTACGCTATTTTGGCGAGGACGATTGCCCCGAATGCGGCATTTGCGACGTTTGCGCCGCCAAAAAGAAGCGTCAGCGCCACAAGGACCCGTCCGACAGAGAGCCGCAGGCACAATGCGCCACCGCACTGAACAAGCTGCTCCCCGATGCAAACGCCTCCATCGAGCTTAATGCGCTCCTGCTTTACCTGCGTCACCGGCACGGAGAGGATAAGGATTTCTGGCTCAAGGCGCTTGAAGCCTACCTACAGCAATCCGATACCCTCCGCATGGACGGATTCCGCATCCGCCGCCGATAACCCGCGCGCCTACCGCGCCGTGGACGCATCGCACCGCTGACGCAGAGCATTGCTGGCACATAGGGTTGGCGCACGAGGCGCTAACACATACGCGCTACTGCTTTTATCCGAACTTATCGGAGTTTATCAGAATTAATCCGATTTACTCAGATTGATTTGGATTGGCTCTGATTGGTTCCGATAACCTCTGATTGCCAATTAGCTCTATAATTACTATAGCCACTAATGAGCGCCATTAGCGCAGGAATCCCCCATCGTGCGGGAGCCATTACAATATGTCAAAGAACGCTGTCCCTCCGGGTGGCGCTGTCACCGCCCGAGGCGATAACACGCTGCCGGAGCTCGCTTGCTCCGCGCCATTACCGCAATCTATTCCCCTTTCAATATTAAATGTTACCTTTGCTTACGGCTCCTGCAACTATAAGGAATATTGCCCGGGCCATTATTTGACAGGGAGACAATATATACACCATAAGAAGAATAGAGACAAATGCAATTAAGATTACGCTTATTCAGCACGCTTTTGTTCCTCCTCTACGCGGGGATTAGTGCGGATGCCGCACCTCGTACCGCGAGTGAAGCAAAGCGACTTGCTCAACAGTACTTTACGTCACAGGCCATCTCACTGCGGAATACCCCGCAAAAAGCAGCCTCATTAACCCTAT
>CABTZX010000045.1 GCA_902489445.1 uncultured Bacteroidales bacterium | reverse complement strand
GTATTTTCCGAAAGTCTATAGACTTTTCTCCGACCGCACCATACAAACGATCCGTTACCTCCTATCCTCCGCCCCGATCCTTTCGTACAAGCGCTCAGTTTCCTACGTATAAAGGTTCCGTTACCGCTCATTCTTTTTCTTCGGTCAATGCAGTGTTTTCTTCCGCCTTAGAGAGGGTATGTACGAACAATGGGGCAAGCGCCATCGCGCTCACCCCATTGGTGTATGTGCTTCGTTATCGACTATCGTCCGTTCAGATACGGATAATTCCTGCGACGCTACTGGCGGTTTGGCATATAAAAACCTTCAAGATTTTGCAATGAGGGTATTTTGTCCCACTCGTCCGGGATAAACGTCTTATTGGGATTAACAATTCCCTTTTTGCGAACCAGCTTTTTGTTCTTGAGGTTTGTTTCTGTAAAACTTTTTGATGAGGACTTACCAAGTTGATCAATATCGGTATTCTTGCGTAGGAGACTTATCGCCCGTTTCCCATCAAAGTACATATTAGTAACCTGGTACTTTTTACCCGGATAGTTTGCCGCCAAAGAGCCATCTTTATGCAAAAGCAGGTATTCTTGTGGAGCAAGCACGAAGCCAGAGTTGGAAAGATAGATCGTATTTTTCTCTTTTGTTCCAGGAACAGAGATGACCACATTATAATCCTTAAGATCAATCTGGTGATCGGTTGGATTGTAAAGCTCAAGATAACATCCTTGACCGTGAAGATAGCCCGTAATCATCAGATCTGTCCCATAAGTGATATTATTATTGGCAGCATTCTGGCTCAGTAAAAGCTCCTTCTGAACAGAACCGGACGAGAGTATCAACTTGCCACTTCGCGCCGCACCGGTATTGGCTTGTGCAGTTACGGAAAGCGTAGTTCCGTTATTACCTTTAGATGCGTTGAATCCCTCTCCGGAAAGAGTATATTGCCAATCTGTACCTTGAGGGACGATGGCTACCGAGAGCTGCTGTGTGCCACCGGTAGCAGGAAAGGGATTTAAGGTATTCGGTGTGGTGGAAATGCTTGTTTGCGCGGAGGTACCGGACTGAACAATGTGCAAAGTTAATTCATCAGCCGAACGCATTTGCGTTGTGGAGGCGAGACGGATCGTGAGCGTAGCCTCACGCTGAGTAGCTTGCGTATTAGCGACTGCCTTCAAACTTAGTGTAGAAGCACTGGTCTGCGCCTTAAGCCAAGATTGTGAAGCTACATCAACCGTAGCCGTCCATGCGGCCGATCCACGGGTAGAAACCTCAAAGATTTTCTCAACATCACCGGAGGAAAGGGAGATTGTACTTCCGTTGGTAAGTGGAGAGGTGCTGCCCTGCTCGTAAAGCGTAATAGGAGCATTAGAGGGGGTTTCGTCCAGCGGTTCCAAAGGATTTCCCTCCGTATGGTCTCCCGGCTCGCGATCAGTAATTGTAGCATTAACCGTTTCGGAGTAAACAACCTTGTCCTTGAGCACCATAACCGAGAATGTATAGCGCTTTGCACGTTGAAAGTTCTTTCCTTCATCAGAAATGTTCCATTGATACTTCTTACCGTTGTAGAGGAAACTCACTGTGAGCGGCTTCACCATACCGGGAAAGATGATTGCACTAAGCGTTTTGCTATTAGCGAGAAGGTCAGCTGTAGCACCTGTAGGGGTAAGGTCATTAGAAAAGAGGTCAAAGTCGGCAGTTTGCTGAACGCCGTGCAACGTAAGCTCGCTAATGGCGGAAGAAGCGATTTCCGTTCCTTCTTCGTCCTTAAATTGGAAGACCAACTGGGGAAGTACGTAACGGAACGAAAGCATTACGGAACGCTGCTTGGCAACATTCTGTGCGGAATTATAGAGCAGATCGATATCTTTCGGTTCGCTCTGGTTGCTTATGTTGAGTTTCAGGATACTTGTTCCTTCAGAAATGGCTGTGTAAGGGTAATAGGCATAGAAGTCTGCATTTCCTGTATAGGGGAAATGCAAGGCATCATCGGTTGAAAAAGGGGTAAAAGCTGCCTCGGAAGCATTGGCGGACTTAGTTGCATAACGAGCGTTTGCCTTGCCGTAGGGTGCTGTTTCGCCACTCTTAGTCATAAATACGCCAATAGCATCATCAGTCTGCCACGCACCATTATCCATACGCGTTTGACGCGGAGCTACGTACTCACCGGGGAGATTGCTGCGAAACACAACCACTTCCGCATTATCAGTACTCTTTGGAGCCTTATTCTTGTTGCAAGAGGGTATTAAAAAGAGTGCACTAAATATCGACAAGAAGCCGACAATCGTAGAATTTTGAATCCTTTTCATCATGTTGCTATCTCATAAATTATCTAATATGCTGCCGAGCGAACGGAAGAACTTTACTCCAACGCATCGCTGTTATTTCAGACCTCAGTTTTTAGTTATCTGTGCCATAAACTCAGCTTCGCAGACCAATCGGTTGCCCACAAAAGCCAATCCGCGCATGTTCGCTATTCCTCGGCGGATTTCGGTCATCATTTTCAGTTTAAAGATCAAGGTATCACCGGGAACCACTTTATGGCGGAACTTGACGTTATCAATCTTAAGGAAGTAAGTGGAACATTTGTCACCATCCTCCATGGCATTGAGTACTAAAAGTCCACCGGTTTGTGCCATTGCTTCCACAATGAGTACGCCCGGCATAACCGGTTCTGTTGGGAAATGGCCTTGGAAGAAAGGTTCATTTCCCGATACATTCTTTACGCCCACAATGCTTCTGTGTCCTATGGAGATGATTTTATCCACCATTAGGAATGGAAAGCGATGAGGAAGAAGTTCCTTGATGCGGTTAATATCCATAACGGGTACTGCATCGGGATCGTAAACAGGAGGCTGGCTTTCAAATTGTTTGATTTCCTTCCGGAAGAGACGGGATATCTTGTTGTTAATCCCATGTCCCGGACGGAATGCGATAATATGCCCTTTGATAAATCTGCCACAAAGGGCAAGATCTCCTATAATGTCTAATATCTTATGCCGTGCCGGCTCGTTACCCAAACTACTATTGGGATTGAGTGCCCCAATTTGTGAGGGTAGTTCAAACTGAGGATAATGCTCGGAGAAGAAGGCACGTTCCTCGTCATTAAGAGGCGAATCAGCAATAATCAGAGCATTGGAGATAGCCCCACCACGGATTAAGCCGGCGTTATAGAGTTTGATAATTTCACGCACAAACACGAAAGAACGAGCGGGAGCAATCTCTGTGCTGTAGTCATCCGAATTAGTCCAGGAAGCGAACTGGTAGTTCAGCAGAGGGGTATCGTAGGAAAGGTGGGCTTCAATGGCAAAGTTATCGTCAGGGAGGGCCAAAATTCGAGCACCGGTTTGTTCATCGGTAACCTCTATGGGATGTTTGATAACATAGTATTCCCTTTCCGCCTTTTGTTCCATTATACCCACTTCTGCAATAGCTTTTATGTAGGGGGCGGCACTACCATCCAAGATCGGGAATTCGGCACAATCCACTTCCATAAGGCAATTATCGATACCCAAGGCATATAGAGCGGATAGCGCGTGCTCAATGGTACTAATGCTTACATCTCCTTTTTTGAGCAGTGTACTCCTCTCCGTAGTCGCTACTAAGTCAGCAACGGCATCAATGACGGGCTTTCCGGGGAGGTCGGTGCGGCAAATCTTATAACCGCTGTCTTCGGGAGCCGGGTGCAGCACCAACGTTGCATCTTGCCCGGAGTGTAATCCTTTACCCTTAAAGGTAATCTCGTTGCACAAGGTTCGTTGCATTTTCATCATTTCTTTAGCTCATTAATAGTTTTCTCAAGCTCCTCGATTCGACGTTTCAGTTCGGGTAATTTACGCACAAGAACGTAAGCGCGAAGAGCATCACCTACGTTCATGGCTGGCGAGCCCAACAGACGTGCTCCGGGAGATATATTCCCCAAAACACCACTTTGTGCTCCTATCTCGGTATTGTCTCCAACGGATATATGTCCGGCAAAGCCGCATTGGCCACCGATTCTGCAATGATTGCCAATAATCGTTGAGCCGGCGAGGCCCACTTGAGCTGCCATTACCGTATCACTACCGATACGACAATTATGTCCCACCTGAATAAGGTTATCTATTTTGGTTCCTCGTTCGATAGAGGTTTCTCCCATTGTAGCTCGGTCAATACAACTGTTGGCACCGATTTCTACATCTTCGGCTATAGCCACGCGCCCCATTTGGGGAATCTTTTCATAATGACCGTTTACAGGGGCAAAGCCAAATCCGTCTGCGCCCAGTACGGAACCGGCGTGAATGGTGCTTCGCGCACCAACAAACGTCCCCTGATATAGGATCACGTGTGGATAAAGTGTGGCGTTTTCTCCTATAGAACAATCTTTTCCCACATAGCAGAAGGGATAAATGGAACAACCCTCGCCCAGCTGCACATCCTTTTCGATGACTGCGTAAGGGCCTATATAGGCATGCTCAGGTATGTTTACGGAAGGATCAATACTCGCTTTATCCGAAACACCGGTTGGATGTTCTTGAGTTGTTTTTGCTACATGCTGCATTAGTAGTGCCAATGAGGCGTAGGCGTCCTCTACTACGATTAGTGTGGGCGAAACGGAGTGATTTGGAACAAGCGAACGACTAATCAATACAGCGGATGCTGCGGTAGTATCCAAAAAAGGTACGTATTGTTCATTCGAGAGGAACGAAAGCGCACCCTCCGAAGCATCTTCAATGCCGGCGAATGAATCAATTACGCGCGAAGCCTCCCCGATTACGGAAGCACCTACCAACGAAGCAATTTCTTGTACAAGCACTTTCATTTAGATAATACCTTCCGAAATAAGAGCACGCTCCATTTTAAGACGGAGAGCTTCAGCTTCGTTGTGTGCGGCTTCGGCAAAACGTTCGCTACTATCTGCATAGATGATGCTGCGCGAAGCATTAACCAAAAGACCGCATTCCTTGGTTATACCGGCTCCAACGATGGCATCAAAGTCACCGCCTTGCGCTCCGATGCCTGGAACCAAAAGGAAGTTCTTAGGTGCAAGCGTGCGGATTCGTTCCATTTGCTCCGGATGGGTGGCGCCTACCACGTACATCAAATGGCTTTCATCACTCCATTCGGCAGACGCCCGGATAACCCTTTCGAATAGATAGGCTCCATCCGCATCTTTTTGCATTTGGAAGTCCTTCGATCCTTCATTGGAAGTAAGCGCAAGGAGCACTACCCATTTATTCGTGTAGGTCAGGAAGGGACGTACGCTATCCTCGCCCATATAGGGGGCTACGGTAATGCCATCCGCACGGAAGTGTTCAAAGTAAGCTCGTGCATACATAGCACCCGTATTGCCTATATCTCCGCGCTTTCCATCGGCAATTACCAGTATTTCGGGATAGGTATCCTTAATGTAGGCGATTGTTTCTTCCAAAACCTTAATTCCGTAAGATCCCATTGATTCGTAGAAAGCCACGTTCGGCTTAAAGGATACTGCAGATGATGCTGTAGCGTCTACTATAGCCTTATTAAAGGAGAGCATTGGATTCTCCTCATCCATAAGGTGTGGTGGGAGCTTCCTAACATCAGTATCTAATCCTACACATAGAAAGGAGCGCTTGGCTATTATTTGTGCTATTAATTCTTCTTTTGTCATAATTGGTGTCCTTATCTCTGTTAAGCGAGCATCGCTTCGTTCATTTTGTTTGTATTTTCCGCTAATGCGAGGGCTTCGATCAAAGGCTGTAGGTTGCCATCCATTACACCGCTAAGGTCGTGTAGGGTTAAGCCGATACGGTGATCCGTAACGCGCCCTTGCGGATAGTTGTAGGTTCGTATCTTAGCCGAACGGTCACCCGTAGAAACCATTGATTTGCGTTGCGACGCAACACCCTCAAGCTGTTTGCTTCGCTCCATATCATAGATTCTGCTCCTTAATTCAGCTAACGCCTTCGCTTTATTCTTTAGCTGCGAGCGTTCGTCCTGACACTGAACTACAATGCCTGTTGGAATATGCACTATACGCACCGCGGAGTAAGTGGTATTAACACTCTGGCCACCGGCACCACTGGAGCAAAAGGTATCTATCCGAAGGTCGCTTTCTTTTATGTCAACCTCTACTTCATCTGCTTGCGGCAATACCACAACCGATGCTGCCGATGTATGCACACGTCCTTGCGTTTCGGTTTCAGGCACTCGTTGTACACGGTGCACGCCCGATTCGTATTTCATCGTTCCGTAAACGTCCTTTCCGCTCAGATCAAAGATAATCTCCTTGTATCCGCCCAATGCCCCTTCCGTAACGTGTGTTACTGAAAGCTGCCAGTGCTGACTTTCGGCAAATCGTCCATACATTTTGAATAGGTCACGAGCAAAGAGTGCCGCTTCGTCTCCACCTGTACCGGCGCGTATTTCTACAATTGCGTTCTTTGCATCCTCCGGATCTTCAGGAACCAGCATCAGAGCCATTTTTTGAATTGTTTCTGGAATAGCCGTTTCACATTCCTCCCATTGTTCCTTAGCAAGCTCCTTCAGTTCAGTATCTTGGGCGCTTTCCATTTCAATGTGAGCTTCTTCCTTCAGTGCCTTGAGCTGTTCGTATTTATCGTATTCCCTGAAAAGCTCTTCCAAACGCTTATATTCTTTCGAGAGACGGGCATAACGTTCGGCATCACTGATCACATTTGGATCAGTGATAAGAACCCCAAGTTCCTCAAAACGTCCCTTTAGGGAAACGGCATAATTTATTATTCTCTCTTCGTTCATTCGTATATAATGGTTCCGTAGGGACTTTCAATCGTCAACTTATTGGTAGGAGCTTCTTCCACGTGTCCGATTACTTGCGCATCTACATTAAAAGAGTGCGCAATGGATACGATATCATCAGCAATCTTCTCCGGCACATAAAATTCAAACCGGTGCCCCATATTGAATACTTGGTAAAGCTCCTTTGCCTCCGCACCACTTTCTGCTGCAATGAGCTTGAAGAGCGGAGGAACGGGGAGCAGTGAATCCTTTACTATATGTTTGTGCTCCACAAAGTTCATTACCTTGGTTTGTGCCCCGCCCGTACAGTGTATCATTCCATGAATGTAGTAGCGCATTTCTTTGAGTACTTCCGCCACAATAGGTATATAGGTACGCGTTGGCGAGAGAATGAGCCTACCCGCATCAAGCGGCGTGCCCTCTACCGGGTCCAGTAATCCTTTGCTTCCGCAGTATGCCAAATCGTCCGGCATACCGCCATCATAACTTTCGGGATACTTGCTGGCTATCACTTTGTTAAGCACATCGTGCCGTGCGGAGGTAAGTCCGTTGCTGCCCATTCCGCCGTTGTACTCTTTTTCGTAGGAGGCTTGCCCATAAGAGGCCAACCCCACAATCACATCGCCCGATGCGATGTGAGCGTTATCGATAACATCGCTGCGCCGCATACGGCAGGTTACGCTGCTGTCCACTATAATAGTGCGAACCAAATCGCCCACATCAGCAGTTTCTCCTCCGGTGAGCGTGATGCCGATTCCATAGGAACGAAGCATTTCAAGAAACTCTTCAGTTCCATCAATCAGAGCTTTGATCACTTCTCCGGGAATGAGCCGCTTGTTTCTTCCGATGGTGGAGGAAAGCAACAACCCATCTACGGCTCCTATGGCGCATAGGTCGTCCGTATTCATCACCACGGCATCTTGAGCAATTCCCTTCCATACGTCAAGATTGCCTGTTTCACGCCAATAGATGTATGCCAGCGAGCTTTTGGTACCGGCTCCATCCGCATGCATCGCATTGCAGTATGCCTCATCCCCACAGAGTAGATCGGGCAATATCTTGCAGAATGCCTTTGGATACAGACCTTTATCCTGTGAGGCTATCGCTTTGTGTACATCTTCTTTGGCTGCCGATACGCCACGCGCCATATATCTGTCGCTTCTTTTCATTGTTTCTTCCTTATCTGAGCAGGAGTACATCTCCCTCTTCGGGTACATACTCATTTATATCCAAATGGTTCATTTTATAGAGTCGTTCTACACGTATTCCGTAGCGTTGCGAGATACTGTGCATTGAGTCGCCCACAACTACGGTATGCGTAGGATACTCTTCTGTAGCTCGTTTATTTTTCCGTTGAAGATAAACTATATCTCCCTTATGCAAGGGGAAATCGATAGGTGCATCGTTCCATTCTGCCACTTTGTCTGGATTTAGTTCCATCTCCCTAGCAATAGAAGTAAACGTATCGCCTGCTTGGGCTATTACGTAAAGCAATCCGTAACTAATAAAGCCTTCGTGCTTTATGCTTTCCGAAATTGATTCCTCTTTTTCAGTTCTTTTCCCTCGTTGTGGTTGCTTTTGCCTCATCCAAGTGGGATAGCGCCCTCGATCCAATTCATACAGCTCGTAGAGCTCCACTAATGCGATGAGCTTATTGGCGTAGCCCTTATCGGTAGCATAGCCGGCTCTTTGTAATCCCTTTGCCCATCCGCGGTAATCCGTTTTATTCAAATCGTATAGCGAACGATACCGTGGTTGTTTCAGAAAGTATGAGTGGTCCCGATACGAGTCCTTGGCGTTTTCGTAGCTTCGGAAGCATTCGTTCGGAGCATCGTCCGTCCGGTAGGTACGTGCTCCCTGCCACGTTTTATGACATTTTATCCCGAAGTGATTGTTGTGCACCGATGCTAAGCTACTCTTTCCCGCTCCCGACTCGAGCAAACCCTGTGCCATCGTTACGGAGGCAGGTATCTTATGCTCCTTCATTTGTCTGACGGCTTCCTCCGCATAGGTGCGGATATACTGCTGATACGTCGGATTCATCTGTTGCGCGCTCGCTGAAACAAGAAACAACAATTGAATCCCTATCCACAAAACGATTCGTTGCGCAATACGCCACGCATATTGCTCATGATGTATGTTGCACAAAATCCCCATAACCTTTTCTCTTTCCGGAAAGCATATATGCACTCTTCGGTACAAAAGTACAACAAAACTCCCTAAGCATCCTCATTGCTATAGACAAAGAGGAGAATATTATATTCTCTGACAACAATTGGACGACGATAAGACGTTAGACACTCTACTTAGACTCCGTATACAGAGGATTGACCATTTGGATGAAACATAGGACTGGCACGTAGCTACACAAAATGCTATGGAAATCAGCGATAAAATACCATTGACCAAAGAAACGTATCACAAAACTTGTATCGAAATAAACGACAAACATATTATCCATTCAACACGAAAAGGTCGGCTAATTGATATACGCTCAACCAGCCGACCAAAGGATTACCTCTATCGCTATTTTAACTACTGTCTGTCTATTCTAGGGAAAACAGCACTTTAGTCAATGTATTCGAAGCGCGCGGTAAAGAAGCGCAGCTGCTTAGGTTCGTACACGAAGCGCAGTCCGCGTATGGTTTCCTTATGCTTGTACAGCTTTTTGACGCCTTCAGCCACTATATCCATATGTTTGTAGGTATAGACGCGCCTCGGAATGGTCAGGCGGACCGTTTCCAGCTTAGGCACGTGGTTTTCACCCGTCTTGGGATCTCGTCCGGCAGATACAATACCGCGTTCCATACTACGCACGCCGCATTCGGTATATAACGATGCTGCAAGGCTCTGCGCGGGGAATTGTTCCTGTTTGAGATGTGGACAGAATCTGCGCGCATCAAGGAAAACGGCATGACCGCCCACCGGTTCAATGATGGGAATGCCGGCTTCCAGCAGCAGATCACCGAGGTAACGCACCTGCAATACGCGGTGCTGAATATACTCGTACTGCATACTTTCCTTCAGACCGATCGCCATCGCTTCCATATCGCGTCCCGCCATTCCGCCATAGGAAGGCATTCCTTCGTATACCACCACCATTTCCTTCGCTTTCATGAACAGCTCTTCGTCGTTCATACACAGGAATCCGCCGATATTTACAAGACAATCCTTCTTACCGCTCATCGTACAGCCGTCGCCGTAGCTGAACATTTCCCGTACAATATCGGCAATGCTTTTATCCGCATAGCCCTCTTCCTGCTCCTTAATGAAATAAGCGTTTTCAACGCAGCGAGTTGCATCAAAGAAGATCTTAATGCCGTATTTTGCGGTGAGCTTCCTTACCGCTCTCATATTGGCCATTGAAACGGGTTGACCGCCGGCTAAGTTTACCGTTACGGCGAGGCATACATAGGCAATATTCTCAGCACCTTTTTCGTCAATGAGCCTCTGCAACTTATTCAGATCCACATCCCCCTTGAACGGAACGGACAGAGCCGCATCGTGCGCTTCATCGCGAATGATATCCACAAAGATACCTCCGTTGCGTTCCTGGTGATAGCGCGTTGTGGTGAAATACATATTCCCGGGAACGTACTGCCCCGGTTTGATGGCGATTTGGCTGAGTATGTTTTCGGCTCCGCGACCTTGGTGTGTAGGAACAAGATGCTTAAATCCAAACAGATCTTTTACCGTATCTTCCAAATGGTGGAAGTTACGACTGCCCGCATAAGCTTCATCGCCCACCATCAGTCCGCTCCACTGACGGTCGCTCATAGCATTGGTGCCACTATCGGTAAGTAGGTCGATGTAGACGTCTTCGCTATTGATGAGGAAAGTGTTATAACCGGCTTCCTTAATCACTCTTTCGCGTTCTTCGCGCCCGATCATACGTACCGGTTCAACGCTCTTGATGCGGAAAGGCTCCGCTGGATACTTGCTGTAGTCAATCATACTTGGTTTGTGCTTAGTTGTTCTATTGCTACGAACTTATTATCAGTTCTCTATTTCGTACTTAATAGTTGTTCTATTTAAGACATCTCTTCGTGCAATTAGTAAGCTATCCATAAGGATAAACGTTCACATTGCCTTATCCAAACGCCTTACGGGGACAAATATACGTTTTTATTATTACAAACAATGAATCTTCGGCATAAAATGTTTCTTTTTCTTTCCATTTTGTACGAAACAATGTTATAGAACATCGCTATTTGCTCAGTGAATTGCTCCGAATAGTATCGGGAAGAAAGAGTGAAAGGAACGTATTGATAAGCCGAGCAGAGAGCACAAATCGGACCAGAGAACGAAGGTAACGGAGCATGGGATGGCAGGAAACGGGGCGGAGGATGGGAGGTATCTGAGCGTTTAGTGCGCCCATAATAGGGGCTTGATAATTATCACTTTGGCAAGTGATTAGGTTAGTATTCCAATTTATAAACCTATCCCATACCGACTTATCCGAATGGGAAACCAAACGGGGAGTGAAGCATGT
>CABTZX010000044.1 GCA_902489445.1 uncultured Bacteroidales bacterium | reverse complement strand
TGTATTAAAGTGTATCGAAGTGTATCGAAACGTATTAAAGTGTATTATAGTGTATCGTAGGCAATAGGAATTTATCGGAACTTATCAGAGTTTATCAGAATTAATCCGATTAGCTCCGATTGATTCTGATTGGTTCTGATTGGCTCTGATTGGCTCCGATAATCTCGGATAAAGCGAAAAACACTACAGCCGTTAAGCTACAGCCGGCACAATTGTGTGTATGGGAGGGGTGGGAGCCGTCGCAACTCGTCACCAACGATATGTACCCAAAAACGGCAAAACGGGTACACGTCACCAACGATATGTACCCAAAAACGGCAAAACGGGTACACGTCACCAACGATATGTACCCAAAAACGGCAAAACGGGTACAAGTTACCGTCGATATGTACCCAAAAACGCCAAAACGGGTACACGTTACCAACGATATGTACCCAAAAACGCCAAAACGGGTACACATTAAACCGATAAAACAGCGTATTTTAGGGCGTTTGTATGAATTTAAGGCGTGTAAATTACCCTATTTGATGCAGTAAACTTATCCGCTTACGTCGGTTTGGATCCTTGTTCTGCTATACCCCTCTGAGGGAGCGGAGGGAATTAGGGTTGGGCGGAGGGATCGGGGCGGTTTTCTTTGCGGATGCGGCTCTTTACGCCGGAAAAGCGGTAGCGATCCATCATTTGGAGCATTTCGTCTATTTCGGTGGCAGCGCGCTCCAGTAGTCGGAGCGCTTCGGCGCGCCGCGTTAGCGCATCGCTCTCTTTTGTGGCTAAAGCAGCCTCTACTCCCTTGCGGCTCAGATGCTTATTGCGCACCAAGTAGCGAATTTGCTTCAATTTCTCTACCTCTTTGGGTCGGTAGCGCTTGACCCCTTTGGCGGATAGGGGCGCATTGATTCGGTACGTTTTTTCCCAGTAGCCGATAGTAGCTACCGGTTCGTCCAGTAGTTCAGCCACTTCCGTGGCACTGTAGTATAGTTTTACGTTTTTGGGTGCCATATCCGTTTAGCGCAGTTTATCCTTCAAAAAACGACCGGTATAAGAGGCTTTGCAGCGCACAATATCCTCGGGCGTGCCCTCCGCCACGATGTATCCGCCCTCATCACCCCCTTCGGGCCCCAAATCGATTACCCAATCGGCGCATTTAATCACCTCGGGATTATGTTCCACAATCACTACCGAGTGCCCCTCCTCCACTAAGGCATCAAAACAGGCCATTAGCCGGGTAATATCGTGGAAATGCAGGCCCGTGGTGGGTTCGTCAAAGAAAAAGAGCGTCGGCTCGGTATGGGGTTTTGCTAAATAATAGGCTAGTTTGAGCCTCTGATTCTCGCCACCGGACAGCGTGGATACACTCTGCCCCAGCTTGATATAGCCCAACCCGACCTTTTGCAGCACTTTTAGGATGGAAATGATGTTATCTGTTTGTGGCTGAGTAGGATGTTCCGTAAAAAAGTCCGTTGCTTCGTTCACGCTCATTTCCAGCAATTGGAAGATATTGATACCGGCATAGGTAACCTCCAATATCTCTTTGCGGAAGCGCTTTCCACCGCATTCGGTGCAGGTAAGGGTTAAATCCGCCATAAACTGCATTTCGATGGTAACGGTGCCCTCGCCTTTGCACTCCTCGCACCTACCCCCCGGGCGGTTAAAACTGAAGTAATAGGGCTGGTACCCCATCTGTTTGGCTAAAGGCTGTGCAGCAAACAGTTCGCGGATAAAATCGTACGCTCCCATATAGGTGACCGGATTGCTGCGCGACGAGCGGCCGGCATTATTCTGATCCACATAGGCAACCGCCTTGATGCGGTTCAATTCGCCGGAAAGGAGCGTAGAGTGGTCGGTTTGCGCTTCGTCACGCGATAAGGGCAGGCCCTCTTTGCGATCCAAATAGCGCAACATTTGCTTGTAAAGCACTTCCCTCACGAGCGTACTTTTACCGGATCCGCTCACGCCGGTTACCACGGTAACCACATCCAAGGGGAACGCCACAGAGATATTTTTGAGGTTATGCTTTACGGCACCGGTGATTTTGATAAAATCGCGCGCTTTGCGCCGCTCCTTAGGCACGGCAATTTGTTCGCGTCCGGTGAGGAATGCAGCGGTATAGCCCTCGGTTTGAGCGGTCATTTTATCGGGAGGACCCTCGTAAATCACCCTTCCGCCAAATCGACCGGCATCGGGCCCTATGTCGATAATATGATCGGCGGCGCGCATCACCTTTTCATCGTGTTCCACAACGATTAGTGTGTTTCCGGCGGCACGAAGTTCCTCAATAACATGTACTAAGCGTTCGGTATCGCGTTCGTGCAGTCCCACGGTAGGCTCGTCCAATACATACATTGCGCCGTATAGATTATTTCCGAGCCGCGTGGCTAAGTTAATGCGCTGGCTTTCACCGCCGGAGAGCGTATTGGCGGCACGGGAAAGGCGCAAATAGGCTAACCCCACTTCGGCAATAACGCGTAAGCGCGTGCGGATTTCCAGCAGGATGCGCTCGGCAGCCTTTGCCTGCTCGGGCGGAAAGGCAAGCTGATCAAAAAACGCCTTTGCCTCAGTAATGGTCATATCCACTACATCGCCTATATCTTTTCCGTCTATTTTTACGTAATAAGCCTCCTTTTTGAGCCGTCGTCCCTTGCAATCGGGGCAAATGCACTTACCGCTAAAATGCGCCAGCCGAACGCGGTTTTGCACTTTGTAGTACTCTTTGCGGAGCATGGCAAAATAGTCGTTTATGCCATAGACCTGCTTTCGTTTGCCGTTTTCGCCGCGTCCGTTCCACAAAAGCTCTTTCTCGCTTTGGGAGAGCTCTTGGTACGGTTTGTGTACGGGAAAACCGAGCGGCGCCACGGAAGTGATAAAAAACTCCTTCCACTCCGAGGATTTAGGCCCAATCCAGCAGGCTACGGCGTCCTCGTAAACGGACAGCGACGGATAGGGAATAATCAGCTCTTCGGAAAGCCCTATCGTTTTGCCGAATCCTTCGCAGGTGGGGCATGCGCCGGTAGGATTATTGAAATCGAACAGAGCGGTGGAGGGCTCCTCAAAGGTAATTCCGTCCAATTCGAAGCGATTACTGTATGCTTCGCGCGCAACGGCCTGTTTCTCTTGCTCTTCGATCAGGTAGAGCGTGCCACGCCCCTCGTAGAAAGCGAGCTCGGCGGCATCCGCCAAACGGCGCTCCACCTCCTCATTATCGTGCCGAACGGATAGGCGGTCAATCACGAGGAGCAATTCGTCGCCCGGCTTAGGTACGCCCGCCTCACTGATGCGGATTAACGCTCCGTTGAGCAAGATACGGCTGTAGCCGGAGGCTTGCAGCGTTTCTAACTGCTTTTGGGTTACTTTTTTGCCATCGCCGCCAATGGGGCACGCCACGATGAGCCGCGTACCCTCATTATAGCGCAAGGCGCCCTTCACCACGTCCGGCACGGTGTGGCGCTTCACTTCGCCCCCGCTTATGGGCGAATAGGTAGTGCCAAAGCGCGCAAAAAGCAGCTTCAGATAGTCGTACAGCTCGGTAGCGGTTGCTACGGTACTACGCGGATTGCGACTGATGGTTCCCTGCCGAATGGCAACCGCCGGGGGAATGTATTTAATGGAATCGCAGTCGGGCTTGGGCATACGGTCCAAGAACTGACGCGCATAACCGGATAGGCTCTCCACATAACGGCGTTGCCCCTCCGCATAGAGCGTATCGAACGCTAAACTGCTCTTACCGGAGCCGCTCACACCGGTGATTACGGTCAGTTTACCGCGCGGTATGGTTACGGAAATATTCTTCAGATTATTAACCCTGCAACCGTTCACTTCGAGCGGCCGAAAGGCTGTTTGCGCGTCCGTTGTCCTCTTCTTTGTACTCATACCCCGATACCCTTTTGCGAAGATACGCTTTTCGGTTCAAAAGGCGACCCACAGGCACCCGAAAAAAGGTATATAAGTTTCCGATGAAAGGTATATAAGTTTGCGCGCAAAGGTATATACCTATTGCCGGAAAGGTATATACCTATTTTGCACATGTAGGAAGGAAGCCGCACAGCCCTCCCCTACTTGCCCAGAATTCGTACGACTGGAGCCGCCTGCCGAATGGGAATAAACTCGGCATCCTTGCGTGCTTTGGCGCGCAGGGAGGGGTTCAGCATCACCGCTTCCGATAGGGCGGCCGCCGCTTTATCCGCATTGTGTTGGCGCGCAAAGGTAACCGCCTTGAGGTAGTGGGTTAGAGCGGTTGCCGGCGAGGCATTATCCAGCAGGTCGATGGCACGAGCATAATTGCCGGTCACGAGCGCAGCTACGGCGGCGGTTACGCTACTGCTTTGGGCAAGCGTAGCGGCAGCTTCGGTGTGTTTGCCCTGTTTAAGCTGCAACAAGCCCTCTACTTCGCTCTTGGCGACGGAGGGCTTTGCTTTATCCACCAGCAGAGCCGCTTCGCCGAGGTTCCCTTCCTCAATGAGCAAAAGGGCACGATTGAGGTAGAGTTCATCTATAGGTTTTGCATCGGGAGCCGCGTCCAGCAACTGCTTTGCTTGGGCAAATTGACCCTTTTGGATCGCCATCGCCGCCAAATTATTGGCACTTCGCGCATCCTCCGGATAGAGGCGTTGCGCCGTTTGGTACCCTTTTTGGCGCGCTTCGTCCGTCCGTTCCAAGGAAACGGCATAGAGCAGTTCCTCCACATTAAGCTGCTCGGGAGCCTTATGTAGCAACGTGTAAAGCTCTTCGTCGCTCTTACCGGTGATTTCGATTACCGCGGTGATGCGCGAACGGCGTAACTGTGGGAGAATTTCGCGCGCAATGCGATCGTACACTACGCTTACATTGCGGATTTCGCGTTCCCGCTCTTCGGGATCGGAATACATACTAAGCACACGCAGAATAAGCTCTTTGTCAGGCAGATCGCTCGCTTCCACGTAGGAGCGGAAGCCTTCCCAGTCCTGAGCCGTGTAGTTTGCGCTGATCGGAAGCGTTCCCTTGCCCTGGCCGAGGTCTTTTTCGATAAAGCGCGTAGTGCTTTGTTCGCGCCGCTTGGAGAGCTTTTCGTTCAATTCTACGCCGCCTTCGGGCGATGCATAGGAGGATATTTCCACGGAAACGCTCTGATTGGGCGCCGCTTTGGCCTCTTCGACGCGTTTTTTCCACGCCAAAAGCTCCGGTTTATCCTTTTCGGAGGCGCGTATCTCGCTGCTTTCGATGAGAAAACGGATATCCTGATCAATTCGCTCCGATACAATTCGCTGGAAACGATCCGGCGCAAAGGCGGGCGGCGTGGTTTCGATGCCGGCAAGCGTAGCGGTAGTGAGAATGCCCGATGTGAGCTTAACCGGCTTGAGCGATAGGGGTTTGCCGTTGGCAGATGCCTTAAAAGTTATATAGAGATCGGCATTTTCGGCACGTTTGTCGTAGAGGAATTTGCCCGTAAAGGTATGCGTGCCACCGGCTTTGTAGGGAATAACGGTAAAATTGTCGCGTACCGCTTCGCCCTGCAAAGCGGTGGAAGTGCCCCAAATCTCGCCACTTCCGTAGCGCAGTGTAGGCGTGATGCGGAGCATAACATCGCGATGCATCCATTTTTCCGGTATCGTTATTGCAATACGGTAAGGTACGTTGTTGCCGGCCACTTCGGGCGGATTTGGCGTTACGGAGAATAGTTCCGGCGAAAGATTGCGTAGCTTGGGACTGCACGCCGTAGCGACGGCAACCAACGCAAGCAGCATAAGCGGTTTCAGTATAGGTTTCATTCTTTTACGGTATGGTCAGTTTTTCGTTTTTGTTCGATACAGGGCAACACAATAGCCGCTATCAAAAGGAGTACAAGTAGCGCAAATGCGGTAAAAGCAACCGCTTCCGTGCGGTGCAGCGAGGGCGGATCGAAGCGGAAGGTAACCGTGTGCGCTCCGGCAGGCAGCAAAGCGGCGCGAAGCGTCCAGTTAGCCCTCAGTATGGGTACTTCCTGCTTTGGATCGCCATCGATATAGGCTTTCCACCCTTCGGGGTAATAGATTTCGCTAAAAAGAGCCAATCTCGGTGAAGCACAACGGCTTTGATACACCGCTTCGTTCGGTTGGAAGTGCTTTAGGTATATACTATCCGCGGGATCGGGTGCGGACGTTTCGCCCTTAATGGCCGCTTGGGCAAAGCGTTGCTCCATAACGGCGGTAGTGCGGAGCGGTTCCGTGGATAGCGCCGCCATCTCCTCATCGGGCGAGGCTACCGCTTTGATGCGTTCCACGAACCAGGCCGGCCCGTAGGCATCGGGGTTGCGCTCTACGCGTTGCGCCGTGCCGTCCTCGTTAGGAATAATGATAAAACGCGTGTTGAGCATATTGAGCACCTCAGGATTTAGCCGAATAAGCTGATGATCAATCAGATCCTGGTAGCGCTGGAGCTTAGCCGCGTGGTAGCCGCCTACGCTCAAATGCCAGAGCGATGTGGTGGCATCGTTGAACGTATTTACGCTCAAATTGAGCACCCTATCGGCCGGTTTCGCCTCTTTGATTATTTCTTCGTCGGCAGCGGTTAGGGGGCACATTTGCGCTTCAGTTTGTTCTTGCATGCGAAACATATCGTCGTGGAGGTAACGCTTGGCTACGCTCCACAAATCAATCAGCGTCAAAAGGCACAAAGCACCAATCAGAACCGGTTCTTTTAGTGTTTTTTGCGTGCGGCGATCGTATAGATATATCAGCGCAAAGCCGATAGCTATAATCAAAACACTGCGCCACGCGTCCGAAACCAATAAGCCTTTTCGCACGCTTGCCAATGCATCCCGCAGCGCGCTATAGGCGGGATCCTGCATCATCAGCGGACGAAGTTGCGCTTCCTCGGCTTGCGTGATGAAACTGCCGGCAATGGAGGGGAAAAGAGCCAGCACAAGGCAAATCAGCATCGGTAACCCAAAGGAAACGATGGTAGCTGTTTTTTGCTCCCTAAGTAGCCCCGGACGGCGAATAAGCTCCGCCAAAGCGAGTGCCGCCATTAGCGGAATGGTAAATTCCGCAACTACCAAAAAGGAGGAAACAGAGCGAAATTTGTCGTACAGAGGAAAGTAATTGATGAACAGGTCGGTAAGTGGCATAAAGTTCTTTCCCCACGAAAGCAGCACCGATAGGAGCGTAACCACCAATAAAGCATACTTAATGGGGCTCTTTACCACAAAACAGCCCAAAATAGCCAGACAAAGTATAAAGGCTCCTACGTATACCGGTCCGCTTGTAAACGGTTGTTCGCCCCAATAGGATGGGCTTTGCGCCACGGTGTTCCTCAGATCCGGACGAACTTTATCTAACCTTTCAGGCTTCAAGCCGATAGCTTCCGATGCGCCGCCCCGTATATCCGGTACAAGCAAAGAGAGCGTTTCGCCCACTCCGTAGCTCCATTGCGTGATATACTCCTTACTCAATCCGGAGCCGTTTACCTCCGCTTTTTGCGGATCGGTAGCGGTTAGTTCGCTTCCGCCACGCATCGTTTGCTTGCCATATTGATAGGTATGGTACAAATTGCTACTATTTACCGCCACACCGATGATACCCGCTCCCAGCACAAAGCAGGAGGAAACGAGAAAGCTCTTTACCGTTTTGTGGCGAATGGCATCCACTAAAAAGGCGATAACGAGCGCTACCATCACGAAAAGGAAGTAATAGGTCATTTGCACATGATTGCTCAAAACCTGCAATGCCGTAAACAGTGCCAGCAGAAAAGCTCCCTGCCAGCGCTTGCCTCTATATATCAGTAACATGCCGGCTATAGTGGGCGGAATGTACATCAGCGTCATCAGCTTCCAAAGATGCCCTGCCGTTATCAGAATTACAAAGTAGGACGAAAAGCACCACGCTATACTTCCCAGAATGGCAATCCCATCTTTTACGCCCATAACCTTCATCAGTATGAAAAAGCCGATTAGTAGCCCAAAGAGCAACCACGGGTACTCGCCCGTCAGTTTGAGCGGATAGGAAAGCGTATAGGCACCTTGAACACAGCTCAGCGCAGCGGTGGAGGGATATTCCGGCGCTATTTGGTACATCGGCATTCCCCCGAACATGCTGTTGGTCCAATAGGAGCGTTCGCCCGTTTCCCTGCGTAGTTCGCGCACATCCGAGCCCATTCCGGCGGTGCCTTCTATATCCTGCCGGAACAGCGTCCGCCCTTCAAATGTGGCAGGCGTAAAGTAGAGTGTGGCAATTAGGGCAAAGCCTATTACAATAAGTGCATAGCGCAACACACTTTTTCCTATCTTTTTGTCAACGGGAACCTTCATCGGAAGTGTATTATTTGTAGAAACTGTTCTTAAAAGCGTTATATCCCTTTTTGTTGTGGACAAGGCTATTCCACGCGGCTACCATCAATCCCGTGCCGTAACCGGTAGTTTGTATAAAAGTGGCAAGTACCGCATAGAGCGACGCTTTCGCGCTCTTTGTCAGCTGAAAGGCATTTCCCCACACAGCAAACGCCATAATGATGAGGAGCATCCAGCAGAATGGTTTGAAAAAGCCTCCTATGAGCAACCCCACAAAGCAGAGTGTAGCTATTGAGGGCAACAGATGAACCAATTTGAGCGATCCGCGGTGCCTTTCCGTTAAATCGATACGTGCCGCTCCGCTGTTGTACACCTGTTTGAAAAACTTACGGAAGTCCGTTCGCCGCTTGTGGTATACCCACGCTTTGGGCAACAGAGCCACCTTTCCGCCCGATTCGTATATACGTAACGAAAAATCGATATCCTCGCCAAAGCGCATTCCTTCGTCAAATCCGCCCACCGCATCATACCAATCGCGCCTTACTGCCATATTGAAGGTACGCGGACAATAATTCCGCACCTCCTTACCGCCCCGTATTCCGCCCGTAGTGAGCGGGGAGGTCATCGCATAATTGATTCCTTTCTGCAACGGCGTGAAGCTTTCCGCCGCCCGATCGGGACCGCCCGCCAGCACCGCATCACTACTACTAATTCCGTCCGCTAAAGCGGCCACGCAACCGGGCGGTAGCACCACGTCCGAATCGAGGAACACCAGCCACTCGCCCAATGCCTGTTTGGCACCGATATTACGTGCTTTGGAGGGACCGCCGTTAGGCGTTGGCAAATAACGGATGGAGAGCTGCGCGCCGTAGCGATCTACCACTTTGTCGCACGGCTGTATACTGCCGTCCTCCACGATCACTACCTCAAACTCGGCTCCCTCCTGCCAGACGAGGCTCGCCAGTAGCTCGTCCACCTCATCGGGACGGTTATATACGGGTACAATAAAGGAAAAAAGCATTTTACTCTTGGAGCTTCCACTCCGTTCCCTCCTTGGTATCTTTCAGCACGAAGCCCAAGGCGGCGAGCTTATCGCGGATCAAATCGCTCGTAGTCCAATCCTTTTTGTTTTTTGCCTCACTGCGGATTTCCAAAAGTAGATCCACCGCACCGCGGTACGCATCTGTTGCCGCCGCGCCGCCATCGCGTTCGTCCTTCATTCCGAGTATATCGAACAGATAGCAACGGAATAGCGACTTCAGTTCGTCCAAATCGGCTTGCGTAAGCGTATCCTCGCCCGATTTGAGGCGATTGATGCGTTTTGCCGCTTCAAAGAGCTGTGCCAGCACGATGGGCGTATTGAGATCGTCGTTCATTGCCGCATCCATCTCTTTACGGAACAACGCCGGATCGAAGCTACTCTGCCCTTTCGCTTCGAGCGTATCCAGCGCAGCGTTTGCGTCCAAAAGGCGTTCGTAGCCCTTGCGCGCCGCTTCCAGTGCTTCGTTGCTAAAGTCCACCGTGCCGCGATAATGCGCCCCGAGGATAAAGAAGCGTATCGTCATCGGGCTGTAGGCTGCTGTCAGCTTGGGATGATCACCGGTAAAGAACTGCTCTAACGTGATAAAATTGCCCAAACTCTTACCCATCTTTTTGCCTTCGATGGTGATCATATTGTTATGCATCCAATAGCGCACGATGGCGTGCCCCTCCGACGCTTTCGCCTGAGCTATCTCGCATTCGTGATGCGGGAACATCAGATCCATACCGCCTCCGTGTATATCGAACTCATTCCCAAGGTACTTGCGCCCCATGGCGGTGCATTCCAAGTGCCAACCGGGGAATCCTTCGCTCCAACGGCTATGCCAATGCATCAGATGCTCCGGCTTGGCTTTCTTCCACAGAGCGAAGTCCAGCGGATTGTGTTTCTCGTCCTGACCGTCCAATTCACGCGTATTACTGAGCATGTCCTCTATATTGCGGCCGCTCAACTCCCCGTAGCCGAAATCCTTTGCATACTTAGGCAAATCAAAGTAGACCGAGCCCAGACTCTCGTAGGCGTAGCCCGCTTTGAGGATCTCCTCGATCAGATCGATTTGCTCCGGTATATGTCCGGATGCGTGCGGCTCGATGCTCGGCGGCAGTACATTGAGCGCATCCATCGCCGCGTGGTACCGAAGCGTGTAATACTGAACCACTTCCATCGGCTCAAGTTGCTCCAAACGCGCTTTTTTGGCTACTTTATCCTCGCCTTCGTCCGCGTCTCCTTCCAGATGCCCCACATCGGTTATGTTGCGCACGTAGCGCACTTTGTAGCCCAGATGCCGTAAATAACGGAAGAGCACATCGAACGTAATCGCCGGACGCGCATGACCCAAATGAGGATCGCCATATACCGTAGGACCGCATACATACATGCCTACGTGTGGCGGCGTAAGCGGAATAAACTGCTCCTTCTTGCGTGTGAGCGTGTTGTAGATATAGAGTGGATGGTTCATCGTACTTAAATCCTTTCTTTTCCCGATATTGCTACTTGGTGCAAAGGTAGCAAAACGCCTGAATAGAGCGACCCCGCCCACGCCCTCCTGCACCCCTCCGCCCCACCGCTCCGCACCCCGCCCACGTATGTGCGTACTTTCGCCCCCGCGCCTGCACACTTTCGCCCCTATTAATGCATACTTGCACCCGCCCCCTATCATCCCGAGTCCCCCACCGCAGCGCACCTTCGCCCCCGTTTGTGCGTACATGCGCCGTAACTCTTGCCTATCGGAGTTGATCGGAACTTATCCGAGCCAATCAGAACTTATCAGAACTCATCCGATTTCCTCCGATAAATTCCGATTGGTTCCGATAAATTCTGATACCCTCCTACGGACATACCGCCCGCCCACACCCATCCCCTGCCCCCACCGCAGCGCACCTTCGCCCACGTTTGTGCGTAAATACACCCTCGCGCCTGCACACTTTCGCCCCCATTAATGCGTACTCGCTCCGTAACTCTTGCCCATCGGAGTTGATCGGAGCTTATCGGAGTCAATCAGAGCTTATCAGAACTCATCCGAGTTCCTCCGATTAATTCCGATTGGTTCCGATAAATCCTGATACCCTCCTACGGACATACCGCTCGCCCCCTACCATCCCCTGCCGCCACCGCTCCCCTCCAGCGCCCAGCTATAAACACCCCTACTCACCCACCGCAGCGCATCCCTGTCTACGCTTATGCGTAGGTGCGCAACCGTTTGTACGTACAAGCTCGGCGGTTTCTTCGTAATTTCTCAACCGTTGCTATAGAGCTGCTCGGTAAATTGTTTAAAGGATTTGTACGAATCCTTTAAACAATTTACCGAGCAGCTCTATAGCTACGATT
>CABTZX010000043.1 GCA_902489445.1 uncultured Bacteroidales bacterium | reverse complement strand
GAAAAGTCTATAGAGTTTTTCCAGAAAGTCTATAGAGTTTTCCGAAAAAGTCTATAGAGTATTTTCAGAAAGTCTATAGAGTTTTCTCCGACCGCACTAAACAAACGCTCCGATACCTCCCATCTTCCGCTCCGTTACCTCTCATCCTCCGGTCCGATCCCTTCATACAAACGATCGGTCAGCTCTGAGCCATCGCCATAACATCACCCATCCCCGGCCCCTTTTTCCTCGTACAAATACTCAGTTCCCTCCCATCTTCTGCCCCAACATCTCCCATACACAGCTTCGGTGCCTTCGTACAAGCGTTACGGTTCCACCAAAACCTTGCTCCATCATTACTCATCTAACGTGCCGTCTCCTGACATTCCCCACCCAGTTACCTACTATCCTCCACAGCGTCACCTCCCGTCCTCTGCTCCGCCATCTTCTATACACCACCCCTACTTCTCCACATATGGAAATTCGTTTATTGGGGAATTACCAACTATTTACTTCCATTTACCTACGGGTAAATCCGTGATTAGCCGGTGGTTAAACAGGGATAAATCGGAGGAATAGCGGTCGGAATAAGGAAACGAAGGGGGCAGTACCTTAGGGAAAAAGGGAGGACGACGAGTGCTGTATTCGTAAGGATACGGAGGGAGGGGTAGCTTTTCCGATGTAGAGAAGGAGTGCAGTTTTGCGGAAGATGTAAGGGAGGAGGCTTGCCGACGCGAAGGATGGGGGCAGTAGTTATGCGAAGAGAGGGCGACTATGCGGAGGGGGACGCGATGAGGAGGGCGCGGATGGCTCTTTCCACGGCTTCCATCTGGCTTCGTGGGCTTGAAGTAGCTCCGCATATGCCGATCGATTCGTTCGCCTGCATATCGGCGGGGAGCATCTCGCGCTTCAGTTCTTCGGGGTCGGAGAGAAAGTAGCTCAGCGGATTGACCGCCTTGCACTGTGCAAAGAGCATCTGTCCGTTCGAACTTTTGCGCCCCGCCACAAAGAAAATACGCGTATGCCGTGCCGCAAAGGCGCGGATACCGGGGATACGCATCGCCACGGAGCGACAGATTGTATCGTGGTACAGGAAGGGAATGCCCTCCGACTTATGCGTTTCGATGAAACGCACTACTTCGCCAAACGCATCCAACGGCATCGTGGTTTGGGAGAAAAGCTCAATGGGCTTCGAGAAATCCAATCGCGCAACGTCCTCCACGGAGGAGATAACGATAGCAGATCCTTCCGTTTGTCCCACCAATCCGTTCACTTCGGCGTGCCCGGGCTTGCCAAAGATGACAATCTGCCATGGTTCGCCCTGATGCGCTTCGTATATCTTGCGAATGGAACGCTGCAGTTTAAGCACCACAGGGCAGGTGGCATCTACTACATTAAGTCCCTGACGAGCAGCTTTTGCGTACACTTCGGGAGGCTCGCCATGTGCACGGAATAGTACACGTGCTCCTTTGGGCAGATCCGCAAGATGCTCGTAGCCAATGGTGGTCATTCCTCGGCTCTGAAGACGGTCCACTTCACCGGTATTGTGTACAATATCCCCCAAACAATAAAGGTTTGGAGCGGTATCCAGCTCTTGTTCTGCTTTATGGATGGCATTCACCACCCCAAAGCAGAAGCCGCTGTGTTCGTCTATCTCAATGGTTACCACGAATAGCTTGGAGCGCCCAATCTAAGAGAATACTGTTTTGCTCCTCAATAGTGAGGTTAGTATTATTCAACTCGCGTGCATCGGGTGCTTTAGCCAAAGGCGATACGGCACGCGTGGAATCGATCCGGTCGCGCTCTATGACGTTGTGGAGCACCGCCTCGCGATCGGGCTGTTGTCCCTTGGCTTCCAATTCCTTGAAACGTCGGTTAGCACGCTCTTCGGCGGAGCAGACAACGAATACTTTAAGCTCGGCATCAGGAAATACGGTGGTTCCTATGTCGCGCCCGTCCATAACGATGCCGCGACGCTTGCCGAAAGATTGTTGTAGCGTAGTGAGTTTAGCGCGAACAAAATCAATCGTACTGATTGGACTGACACGCTCGGATATTTCCATCGTACGGATTTCGTCCTCTACATCGCGCCCATTGAGTAAGGTTCGCAGGGCGCCGTTCTCATTTCGACGGAAATCGATATCCATATGCTCCATTGCAGCGCGGAGAGGTTCCAATAGCGGCTCCCCATTACGCCATAGCTTATGCTCAATGGAATAGAGTGTAACAGCTCGGTACATGGCACCGCTATCTACATAAATATAGTTGAGACTTTTCGCCAAAGCCTTAGCCATCGTGCTTTTCCCGCAACCGGAGAAGCCGTCAATGGCAACGATGATTTTCTTGTCGGGCATCGAATGAATAGAGGTTAAAAGCGTGAGTGTGGGTAATTGTTCGTTTGACCAAAGTTGGTGCTTAGGGTTAACATCATACTCAATCCGGACGGATGGTATCGCGATGCAGCAATGCTGACGCTTAGATACGGAAGGCGGAATCCGCCCCCAACCGATAAACCGGAGAGGAAATTGCCCCCTTTGAGCATCATATCCTGAGCAAGCCGTCCGTTATAACCGAGAGCAAGCCAAAAGCTTTGGTTATAGCGATACTCGGCACCAAAAGCAAAGTGACGAAGCAATTTAGCTGCGAACTTCTTATCGGTACTCATTTCATTTCGGATTGCCAAAGGATTCAGTCCGTAAGCCGTAATATACAGCGCGAAAGGAGCATGACGGAAAGATTGTGAATAGCCGATGCGTATATCCCAAGCCGGCATCGGACGCGCTTCGCCCAAACCGATGACGGTGGCACCCATATTGGTTAGAGCTGCACCCAGTGCAAGTCCTTTATCGCCATCGTAATAGCTTAAACCGGCATCGGCAGCCAGAGCCAAAGCGTTATACCTTTCTACATTGGCGTAGATTACTTTCAGCGCAAGTGCTCCTCGGAGTTTATCGGTAAGTTCGTAGCTGAATAATCCTTCTAAAGCGGCATCTGTAGCCGAAAAGGAGCCCATAGGCACATTGTTTACATCGTATGCCGGCTTTTTGCCGTACTGCAACGCCCGAACGCCAACAGCCCACGCACCACGCTCGCTAACCGGCAACCCGTAAAGCGCATTAACGCCGTGCATCGAAAGCATATAATTAAAGTAGGAAAAGGATAGCTGACCGGCAACTTCCTGCCCGTAGAGCGCGGGATTATCGAAAGCCAAGCCATCTGTTCCGTCCACAATACAGAGAGAAATCCCCCCGGTAGCCAAAGTATGCGCCGAAGCAGGCAGATTGAGAAACGTATAGGCTCCCTGCTTATATTGAGCCGAAAGAGGCAAGCCACAAAGCAGAAAACAGCAAGCGAGAAATACTGTCCATCTTCTTTTCATACTAACCTAATAACGCAGATGGATAAGAATAATTGCAATGAGCGTTGCCGCTAATAGTAAAACTCCCTGAGCCGTTCGCTTTAAAAGGGTATCGAGCTTAGCTCCTTCCGTCCTTGGTAAAAGTGCGGTTAGTCGTAACGAATACAGGAAGAAAGGAAGCATAATGAGCAGATTCCATACGGGACGGTAGAACGGCAGGCACAGAATGGGGATGAGAACCGTATTAGTACGATAGAGCAATGGCATTAACTCTTTTCCGAAACAAACGGCAAGAGTTCGCTTATGGGCACGCCGATCTTCATCCACATCACGGTAGTTATTCACAATAAGAATATTGACGGATGCCAAACCCATACAGAAGGCTGCAACCACTGCTTCCCAACGAATACTGCCACAGATATAGTAGTACGAGCCGAGCGTAGCAGCCAAACCGTAAAAAAGGAATACAGCCACTTCGCCCAAAGCATGGTATGCCAGGGGAAACGGTCCGGTGGAATAAGCAAAAATACCGATGATAATGGCAATGCCGATGCCTGCTATCCACCAGGAGAAGTTGAGCCATAAAGCAGCCAATCCCACTATTGCAGTCAAAGCTGTAGTTATTATGAGTAGAAGCCTTACCTCCTTCAATGTAATTGCGCCTAAAGCCAAAGGACGAGCAAAGCCCACGCGATCTTCCCGATCGGCACCTTGCTTGAAATCGAAGTAGTCGTTTGCCACATTGCAAGCTATTTGCCCAAGCAATCCGGTAAGCAATGGTAATAGAGCGAGCAGCCAAAAAGGACGCTCCGAAGCGGTATTTCCATAGGCTAAAGCACATGCCACCAAGATGGGGCTTAGAGATGCAGGAAGCGTATGAGGGCGAAAGAGATAAATAACTTGCTTTAGGGTCATACCAAGATAGTTAGTATATCTCCGGACTTTGCAGATTTACTTGTGAAAAGAGATGGTCGCTCAGCGCAATCATAGCGCGTTTTTTATCTTCAGCAGATACGGCAATGATAAGACTGCAATCGCTGGTTCCGTACGAAATCATTCGTATGGGCACATCGTTTAGAGCTTCCAAAATGCGCGCTTCAAAGCTCACGCGCTCCCAATTCATATCGCCCACAATAGCAATTATCACCATATTGTGCGATAGCATTACGTTAGCTTCTTCCCCAACTTCCGCAGCAAAGGCTTCGATCTCGGGAGTATGCTCCACAGCGAGCAGAAGTGTTTCGCCCATTGAAGCCATAAAATCGGCTTTAATTCCATGTTTACGAAGCATATCCGCCACGTAAATGAGGAAATTACTGAGAGCTGGATGCCCCATATTGGTCGGTTTGCTGCTCACAGATATAATGCTAATGCCATCTTTTGCCGAAACAGCCTTGATAATGTCGCGATTGGTATCGTTAGATATGGTAGTTCCCTGCGCTTCGGGGTCTAAAGTATAGAGCAAACGGATGGGAATTCCGGCTCGGCATGCCGGTTCTATGCAGGCAGGATGGAGTATTTTGGCACCAAAATGAGCAAGTTCTGCAGCTTCTGAGAAGTGAAGCTTGCGAACGGGTGACGTTACGTTCACTATACGCGGGTCGTTGTTATGTAATCCGTCTATATCTGTCCAGATCTGTATTTCGTCTGCTTGCGCAGCTTCTCCAATCAAAGTTGCCGAATAGTCGCTACCACCACGTCGAAGATTGTCAATTTCACCAAAAGCATTCACACATATGTAGCCTTCTGCAAGGAAGAGCGTATCGTCCCCGGAGTTACTTGCCAAGAGGGGCTGTAGATGGCTTGCGATGTAATCAGGCTCCGGCTCACCATCATGATTGATACGCATAAAGGAAAGCGCATTCAGATGGGTAGCAAACACCTGCTCGTAGTGACGAAGTGTGAGCAACATCAACTGAATACTGATAATTTCGCCTTTAGAGAGGATGCGTTTCTCATCGTTCTTTGTAAACGCCTCATTGTGCGTTTGCGCCCTTAGTTCATCAAATTGCGGGCGAAGAGCCAATCGAGCCTGGAATATGAGATCCTCATCATCAAAGAGCTCCTTAATTACTGTATTATAGCGTTTTTCAAGGGTTTCTACAGCCTCCGCAGCCTCTTGAAACTTGCCCTCCGCCAAAAGTGCGGATAGTTGTACCAAAGCGTCCGTTGTACCGCTCATTGCCGATAAGACCACAATCTTGCGCCCGGGTATTTTAGCAACCAAACGAGCAACGGAGCGAATTCGTTGTGCGCTACCTACCGAAGTGCCTCCAAACTTGAGTACAACCATACGCTATGCCGCTTTATTAAAGGGTTTGGGCAGAGGCGTCCGCTTCCTTTGATGTAATTTCTTCGGAACAAGTTGATGTGGCGGAAATCAATCCCGTTTCCGGAGTGCATTCCGTTACAGAACAGGTGGCTTTATCCAAGCGAAGGACTCGTCCTTCGATCGATTTAACAACGTTCTGATTGTGAGTTGTCATCACCACAGCGGTACCATCCTCCGTAATCTCTTTGATAACCTTACCTATTTGTAAGGCAGTGTTATTATCCAAGCCGGCTGTAGGTTCATCCAAGAGTATCAATTCCGGTGTTTTGATAAGGGCGCGGGCGATGCAGACGCGTTCCGCTTCGCCACCGGAAAGCTCATGAGGCATAGCTTTACGCAAGCCTTGCATGCCAACCTTCTCCAAAGCCGCATCAATACGTTGCTGAAGTGTACTTTTACTTTCTTTGCCGATTGCCTTTAGTACGAAAGCCAAATTGCCTTCAACACTACGATCGTAAAGCAATTGATCCGATGATTGAAAAACAATACCCATAGCACGCCGCATTGCTTGACGCTGCCTACGTCCAATTGTTTTAAGGTTGTAACCCAGCACCGATGCATCTCCTTCGGAGGTGTGCGGCAATTCGCCGTAGATAAACTCCAAGAACGAACTCTTACCTGCGCCCACTGTTCCGGTAAGGTAGACCAATTCGCCCCTGCCCACAATAATGTTCACATTTTGGAGAATCTTGCGTTGATAACGTTCAATGGTTACCTCACGCAGCACAATAGGGTTTTCGTAAATGGGTTTCTTCATAGTTTTTCTAATCCTTTTGCAGAAATGCAAGGTAACGTTTGCAATCCTCCGCTAACCGTGAGGGGGTATTTTCGTTAAAGGTGTCGTAAAAAGCGTGACAACCGATATAGGTAACGTGGATAAAAGCCGCAATTCCTTCGTATTGGGTCATATAGGTTTGTAGCGGATGGAGCTGTACGCCACCTTCCCTAAACTCCGCTTCTTTTCCCCCGCAGGAAACGGCAATGCCCAGTTCCTTTCCTTCCAAATGATGCGCTGTGCCGTATGCCCAACCAAAAGTGAATACATCCTCACACCACTGCTTCAGAATGGTGGGTGCGGAATACCAATAAAGCGGAAACTGGAAGATAATACGGTCGTGTTGCTCTAGGACGGCTTGCTCTGCCGATACATCAATGGACGTTCCCGATGGATAAAGCTCCGTGAGGTTACGCAAGGTTACCTCTCCACATACCGCCTCCGCCCAAGCTCTATTGACTACAGATTCCTGTAAATTTGGATGGGCTACAATGACCAACGTCTTCTTTTTCATTTGGATAAATACTTATATCTGTGTCTGCTCTTAATGTACTGAGAGTCAGAAGATGCTACTCCTCTATAAAAGCTATATACCTTTCGTTCAAGAGTTATATACCTTTCATTTGACAGGTATATAAGTATTCATCAATAGGTATATACCTTTCGAGCGCACGCTATCTCTCTTTAAACAAGGGGGGATCGGCCGAGGGCGAACCCACACGGTCAATCCCCGTAATTAACGTTATGAATATCTCTTTATTAGAACGATACGCCTAACCCAACGTGGATAAGTGTGTTCTTAAACGAAGGCTTCAAGCTGTTCACGATACCTCCGATTCCTGAGTTGGAGTCGCTGCTGTTATCCTTAAACACTTCCAAGAAGCCGAAATCAGCTCCGGCAAACAGATAATAACGGCTATACATAGCGCGAACGTCCAAGCCCCAGCCCATATCAAAGCGATTAGGCTTTGCCAGATTAGTTACGCCATCCTTAAATAGATTGTAGCTTTCCTGTGCACCCTTAAGGCCTGTTTTTGCCGTACCGCCCAAAGCTACTGCAAAATAGGGCCCGGTTTGTAAAGCAAGCGCAACCTGCGGACTTACTTGGAACTTATAGCCTAAGTTTACAGGAATTTGGAGGTAATGCAAAGTGATGTTGGATTGTTCCACATCCCTGTCTGTTTCTTCGGTAAACGAAGTTCCCTTCATGGCAAAGGTAAGACCTGAGCCTACATAAAGGTTGTTGTACACCGGTAAGTCTACATAAGCCCCAAAGTGGTAGCCGGTACGAGTTTTGTTATCAAGTTTGTAACCGGCAATAGACATCTTACCCAAATTAAAAGAGGCTCCGGCTTCCACACGGAAATTTACGACTTGCGCCTTGCCGGGGAGAATTGCGAGCAACAAAATGCTCAATGATGCAAATAATTTCTTCATACGAATCATTGTTCTAAGTTTTTTATTATTAGTTTGCGTTGTGTGCTTTCTGAATCTGCTCGTACTTGTCGGTCATCTTCAGGTTGTAATATACATTTCCAAGGATATACCAAGATCCATCCGGATCGTTTTTGTATGCTTGTTCCATGAGCGGGAGGGCTAATTTGAAGTATTCTTTAGCCTTAGCATCAGAAGCGGCGTCTACTTTTTCTCCACTCTTAATGCGCGCACCCATATTGTAGTATACACGCCCTAAGTTATATACCGATTCCTTAAAGGAGGGATCTACTTCCAATGCTTTTTTGAAGTATTCTATTGCCTTTTCTTCATCCGTAGCTTCGTACAATTTGCCCATAACATCATAAAGTTGGGCATTATTGGGTGATTGAGCTATAGTCTTTTCCAAAAGCGTAATTGCTTCTTCTGTTTTGCCCTGCTGTATATAGGTATTAGTCAAATTGACCGAATAGTAGGGTTCTTCGGGGAAGAGCTTCATCCCTTCTTCCATAGTGCGAACGTAGCCTACTGTATCAGCGGTTTCGATATAGGTTTGCGAAAGAATTTGCATCAAGTCGTTCTGACGATAGGGAACATTCTTGATACTTTCTGCCAATTTGATAGCGTCTTCCTTCTTGCCGGCTTGATAAGCAGACACAACTTCAAAGAAATCAACCATCATACTATTGGAATCGACTTGCGCAATCGGCTTTCCGGCAAAAGCGGGATGATGCTTAATTGCTCTAAAAGCCTCAAACGCCTTCGTCGCCTTATCGAATTCCTTCACTTCCATAAAGTATCCGCCCGCATTGATGAAATAAAGCAGATTTTCTTCGTATGCTTTAAGTATCTTTTTATCGTACTGAGGACGGATTTTGCCCTTTTCGTTTGGCTGTTGATCGCGTTGGTAGGCTTCCTGATAATATCCGAACATATCCAGGAGTGCATTATTCATCGTTTTGCGATCCTGGGGCTGACCATCAAGGGCCTTTACGTTTTCTTGCGTAAAGTTATTTTCTTCCACGAAACCGGCTACATACCATGTTTTGGCATCATCCTTGGTTTCGGCATTTTCGAGCGCCGACTTTATCAGCATTCGAGCGTCATCGAACTTGGCATCTTTGCTTTTGGCGATGCGTTCTGCTTCCTTGACATTCTGCTTTTGAGCGTAAGCCGATGGCATAGTGCCCAAGAGCAGGGTCCCCGTAACGAGGAGCGTAATTGCTGCTGTTCTTTTCATTGTTCTGTTCCTTCTCTAACTGTTTACTTGCGTTCTCACTGTAGCGGAACGATTATTCGGTATACTTTACTTCTATTAATTCTCATTTTCCGGCAAATCCATAGGTTCTTCGCCGTTTTCATCTGTTTCGGTGTATTCGTCCGTTTCTTCCTCATCCTTAACTACGCTACACACGGAAGCTATTGCATCGTCACCGAGATCAACCAGCTTTACCCCCTGAGTAGCTCTTCCCTGTACGGAGATGGTATCCAACGAAATGCGTATTGCTACGCCGCTGCGCTTGATAATCATCAAATCTTCCTCATCGGTTACGGCACGGAAGTCCACGAGTTTACCGGTTTTATCCGTTATTTGAAGCGTTTTTACGCCCTTGGCACCACGGCGGGTTAAGCGATAGGTTTCGGGCAAACTGCGCTTTCCATAGCCATGTTCGCTGACAACCAGTAGATCTTCGATGGAATCTTCACGCAAAACGACCATTCCTACTACACAATCATCTTCGCCTTCATCTAACCGCATTCCGATTACGCCTTGCGCAGCGCGTCCCATCGGACGAACCTGTTCTTCAGGGAAATAGACAGCGCGACCGTTCTTGTTGGCTAATAGTATATGGCAACGCCCATTGGTTAGCCGTACCGTTACCACACGATCGTCCTCGGCAAGATTGATTGCCTTGATACCATTCGTTCGGGGACGAGAGAACTCTTCCAGCAAGGTTTTCTTCACTATGCCTCGTTCGGTTGCAAACAGCAGATAGTGAGACGAAACGAACTCTTCGTCCTGTTGTAGCTTCTTGATACGTATGCAGGCACTGATGCGGTCGTCGTTATCAATGTGGAGGATGTTCTGCACAGCGCGTCCCTGTGCCGTTTTATCGCCTTCAGGTATATCAAATACGCGCAACCAGAAGCATTTACCCTTTTCCGTAAAGAGCAATAGGGTGGCATGCATAGAAGCGGAATAGATATACTCTATAAAGTCGCTTTCTTTTGTCTTTGAGCCTTTGGAGCCTTTACCCCCGCGCCCCTGATTACGGAACTTATTCAGCGGAGTACGCTTAAGATATCCCGCATGGGAAAGGGTTATCACCATTTCCTCATCACTATAGAAGTCGTAAGGGTCAAAGTCATCTCCGTAGCGCACAATCTCCGTACGTCGTGCATCAGAGTACTTTTCCTTCACTTCGATTAGTTCTTCTTTCACTACCCGTGTAAGCTCATTCCGATCATTCAGGATAAGTTCCAACTTGGCTATGGTAGCTTCGAGCTCTTCAAATTCGCTCTTCAGTTTATCACGTTCCAAGCCGGTGAGGGCACGCAAACGCATATCCACTATGGCCCGAGCCTGCAACTCGCTGAGCGAGAAGCGTGCTTCCAATCGTTCCATTGCTTCCTGTGTGTTAGCCGAAGAGCGAATGATAGCGATTGTTTCGTCAATATTATCGACGGCAATCAGCAAACCCTCAAGGATATGCTCTCTTTCGTGTGCTTTGCGTAAATCGAAGCGCGTGCGACGTTCTACCACCTCTTCCCGGTGTTTTACGAAAAGTTCGATAAGCCGGTACAGATTAAGCAGTTCGGGCTTACCATTCACCAGAGCGATGTTGTTGGTATTGAAGTTGCTTTGAAGAGCTGTTTTCTTAAAGAGGTGATTGAGCACCACGTTGGCATTAGCATCGCGTTTAATATCGATTACCACACGCATACCGCCCTTCCCGCTTGATTCGTCGGAAATGTTGCTAATGCCCTCGAGACGCTTATTGTTAACCATCTCGGCAATACGACCCACCATCTCGGCTTTGTTTACCTGATATGGGATTTCGGTAACGATAATACGTTCGCCGCCCTTGGGTGTTTGCTCAATTTCGGTACGGGCACGCAGCACAATGCGTCCGCGACCGGTACGATAGCTTTCAGCCACCCCTTCGTATCCATATATAATGCCTCCCGTAGGAAAATCCGGAGCTTTGATGTATTGCATCAACTCATCTATAGATATTTCTCCGTTGGCATCAATATAGGCGATGCAGGCATCAATAGATTCCCCTAAATTATGAGGAGCCATATTGGTAGCCATCCCTACGGCAATTCCGCTTGCACCGTTGACCAGCAGGTTCGGGAACCGCGTAGGCAATACGGTTGGCTCCATACGCGTATCGTCGAAGTTGCTCTGGAAGTCAACCGTTTCTTTGTCGATATCCCGAAGCAGTTCGCCGGCGATCTCAGTCATTCGAGCTTCCGTATAACGCATTGCTGCGGGCGAATCCCCGTCAATTGAACCGAAGTTACCCTGCCCGTCCACTAACGGATAACGTATATTCCAGGGTTGAGCCAAACGAACCAAAGCATCGTATACAGAGCTATCGCCGTGCGGGTGATAATTTGCCAACACTTCGCCTACCGGCTTGGCACTTTTTCTCGTGGGCTGATTAAACACATTACCCATATCGTTCATCGCGTACAGCACACGGCGATGAACCGGCTTCATACCATCGCGCACATCCGGTAGGGCACGAGAAACAATTACCGACATTGAATAGTCGATATAGGCAGTTTTCATTTCCTGCTCTATGTCAATCTTCAATATTCGGTCTTCTCTCTCTCCAAATTCGTCCATATTCTATCCTCTCTTTCTCTTCGTGAGCAACTGAGCCGACTATGGGACAAAACCACTATTCCAAAAGCCTTACTCAATCACTTGGCACCGCTAAGGTACTACATTTTGCCGATTTGGCGATATTCTCCCCTCAAATTCACGCCGTAAAACCCTACTCTTCTTCTCTTCCTTTCCGCTGAACAAAGAGGATCTCCACCTACTCCTCAACTGCTCCACACGATGAAAGCAATATTGAATCTGGAAGAACCGGATCGCTTATTCCGAACAAACGAACCGCTTATCCCAATGAACTCGTTCGCCTACCCCGATGAGATCCGGCGCAGATCAAAACGCTGTCAGCCCGACACCCTAAATTCCCCGTCCCAGCCCCCCAACTTTTGAGCTTTTCCACTGGGTACAACCCCACTCTCACGCACCATTGCCTGATCCTCTTCTACAGAACCACTCCATTTTTATCTATAGAGCCACGCACATTTTCCTTTACTTCTAGCTCTTTCCCACGAAATAGCCGCCCCACACCTGCACGCCTTCGTGTCCTTTTCTACAGAGAGGGTGGAGCAGTTGGACGATGGAATCGGAGCTGTTTTCCCATACAATCATATCGTTGCTCCAATGCTATCCGAGGGGATGTACGGAGGCATCGGGGAAAAGTCTATAGGGTATCCGAGAAAAGTCTATAGAGTTTTTCCAGAAAGTCTATAGAGTTTT
>CABTZX010000042.1 GCA_902489445.1 uncultured Bacteroidales bacterium | reverse complement strand
GTCTATAGGGTATCCGAGAAAAGTCTATAGAGTTTTTCCAGAAAGTCTATAGAGTTTTTCGAAAAAGTCTATAGAGTATTTTCCAAAAGTCTATAGAGTTTTCTCCGACCGCACCATACAAACGATTTGTTACCTCCAATCCTCCGCTCCGATTCCTTCGTACAAACGATCTGTTCCCTCCAATCCCCTGCTCCGATTCCTTCGTACAAATGCTCCGTTCCCACCCATCCTCCGCCCGGTTAACATGGTACAAACGATGAGACACCTCTCATTCTCAGCTCCGAAGGAAACGCGCAACAAGGGTGCGAGGAGTAGGTGGAGGGAACCGAGTATGCGCAAAAACGCAAAAGGGGAAAGGTATCACTGCCCTCTCCCATGTAAACCCACTCAGAAAGAAACGTAGCAGAAGGGTGGGAGGAGTAGGTGGGGGTAGCAGAGTTGTGGGCGGAAACGCAAAAAGGGGAAGGCATCACTGCCCTCCCCCTTTCAATTCTATTGTTCGGGAAACCCGTACTACCAAGTCGCTTCCTGTATAGCGTTCTGTTCAAAGCATCCGTTTGCTCATCGGAAAGTGCCCTTTACAGAGCAACAGATGCATCCAAGCGCGGAAACGCTCTTCGGATTCCCTCTACTCTACCCGATGCGGTGGCTCCTTCAAGCCTACTATCCGTTTGGCGAAACAGCTACCGGCTCGGGATAGCGAATCTTATTCGAAATCGTAGGTCTGTACGAAGTGACAAGCGCTATTGAGCTGCTTATACATCACCACATCCTGTTCAATGCGCGGATTGCCCTTGCGGAATGCCGCCAAGAGACGCTCTATCGTAGCGGACGACTTGAGCGGACGACGGAATTCGAGTGCCTGCGCGGCATTAACAAACTCGATAGCAAAGATTCGTTCCAGGTTTTCGATGATGAAGAGTAACTTGGTTGCCGCATTAGCACCCATCGAAACGTGGTCTTCCTGCCCGTTGCTCGATACAATGCTATCGGACGATGCCGAAAAACAGTACATCTTGTTCCGGCTAACCATAGCGGCAGCCGCGTATTGCGGTATCATCAAGCCACTGTTCAATCCGGGATTAGCAACAAGGAACTCGGGCAAATTGCGGAGCCCCAAGATAAGCTGCGCAGTACGCCGTTCGCTTATGTTGCCTAATTCAGCCAACGCGATGGCAAAAAAGTCATAGACAATTGCCAAGGGTTGCCCGTGGAAGTTACCGCCGCTCACCACTATATCTTCATCGGGGAAGACGGTGGGATTGTCGGTCACGGAGTTGATTTCCGTTTCAACCACCTTAGTAACGTAATCGAAAGCATCACGAGAAGCTCCGTGTACCTGCGGCACACAGCGAAAACTGTAGGGATCTTGCACCTGCTTCTTGGGTTGTGCGGCAATTTCACTCCCTTCGAGGAGTTTACGCATATGCCGTGCAACGGTCAACTGTCCGGCATGCGGACGAATGAGCTGTAGGGAATCGCTGAAGGGAGCCAGCAAGCCGTCGTAAGCGTCCAAGGAGAGAGCGGCGGCATTATCGGCAACCTTAGCCAAGCGTTTCGCCTGAATGAGTGCATAAACGCCGTGCGAACTCATAAATTGTGTACCATTAAGGAGGGCGAGCCCTTCCTTGCTCTTAAGCGTAACGGTACGGATGCCGAGTTCGTCCAATACTTCTTTCGAAGCACGTTTCTCGCCTTTGTAGCGCACTTCCCCCTCACCAATCAACGGCAGGAAGAGATTTGCCAGCGGTGCCAAGTCGCCCGAAGCTCCCAAAGAGCCCAAACTATAGACAATGGGCAGTACATCGCGGTTCAGTAGCTCAAGGATGGTTTCCACGGTTACTACCTGTACACCGCTGTGCCCCAGCTGAAGCGCATAAGCTTTCAGTAGAAGCATGAGGCGCACTATATCGGGGCGAACTTCATCTCCCATGCTGCAGGCGTGGCTCTTGACAAGATTTTCCTGAAGCGTGGTGAGCTGTTCGGCGGAAATAGAGCGGTTGCAGAGCGAACCGAAACCGGTAGTAACGCCATAAATGGGTACATCGCTCTCCTTAACCTTATTATCCAAGTATTCGCGGCAATGATTGATGCGCGCCTTCCCCTCTTCACTCAGGACAATGGGATAGCGGTTATTTAGCCATTCAGTTATATTTTCAATGGTGAGGGGCGCTTTGCCCAATTCGTGCAATATTCCGTTCATCTTATTCACAAGCTTTCTTAGTGTGTGCAATAACGTTCTTTTCGCGTCTATTTACCTCTTCTTCCATTTTATCGGCTTCTTGACTCAGCTTGGAAGCAAAGTCCCTATCCTTGAGAGAAGTTAGGTTGATACGGACATTAAACAATGCACCCACAATGGCACAACGAGCGCACATCATAGCCACACAGCCATCCGTTACGGCATTTTGGTTACCACGAGCCACAACAGCATCTATCATATCGAGCAAAGAGTATACACGGCGAGCAACCTCCATGGGTACTTCAGCGGCATACTTAGTACTTTCCTGAATAGCTTGGCTACGGGCGGCTTTTTCCTCGTCGGTTTCTTTGGGGAGCTTAAATGCGGCAAATACTTTGTCGTATGCATCGCTATCGCGATCCACGTCCAGTACAAGCTCTTGCGCTATAGAGGCAGCCTTAGCGGCAATTTCCTTCATTTCGGCCTCACAATCAGCATATTTTTTCTTTCCGATGGTTAGGTTCGCCACCATTTGGCAGAGCGAAGCGGCAATAGCTCCGTTCAGTGCGGATATACTTCCTCCTCCGGGCACCGGAGCTTCACCGGCTGTTTCAGCGAGAAAGCCCTTTACGGTTAATTCTGTAAGCATATGTTTGTTATTTCTATTCTTGTTCAATTTCGTTGCGGTACACAACCCCTCCCTTGATCGTAGCATCTACAAGATTCATTCCAAAGTGATAAGATAGGAACTTGTAGTTAGGCATACGCAAAAGGGCAAAGTCACCTTCCTTGCCCACTTCTATAGAGCCAATGCGATCGGCACGATGTAATGCCGCCGCTCCATTAAGAGTAAGCGCGGTAAGGGTTTCTTCTATGGTCATACCCATATATATCGTGGCAAGAGCCATAAGCAAAGGCGTAGATGCACTGAAGCAGCTACCCGGATTAAGATCACTGGCGAGCGCTACGGCACAACCACTGTCTATCATCTTACGAGCCGGAGCATACTCGGCTTTTAGGCTAAATGCGGTGAGTGGCAACAGAGTTGCCACGGTATTTCCCTCTGCAAGATCGTGAATACCCTTATCGGAAATGCGGAGCAAATGATCCGCACTGAGGCATCCCAAGGAAGCGGCGAGCTCAGCGCCACCGAAGGGCACGATTTCATCAGCGTGCATCTTCAGCGCAAAGCCCATCTCTTTGGCCGCGGTGAGCAGGCGAATTGTTTCTTCGTGATTAAAGACGCCCTTCTCCGTAAATATATCGCATGCTTCAGCCAATCCTTCTTCCTTAACGCGTGGCAGCATATCTTCAATGATATACTCTATATATGCCATATTGCGTCCCTTGTATTCGGGCGGAATGTCGTGCGCGCCCATAAATGTGGAGAATAGTGCAACCGGCTGTATTTCCTGCAGGCGACGCGTAACACGCAGCTGCTTTAGTTCGGTTTCCGTTTGCATTCCGTAACCGCTTTTGGCTTCTACGGTAGTAACGCCCATAGAGAGCATCGCCTTAAGATGCGCTAACGCGCTCTCGGTAAGGCTATCCTCTGATGTGGAACGAGTGAGCTGCATCGTTTTTGCGATACCGCCTCCACGCTCCATAATACTCATATAGCTATCGCCGGCAAGGCGCCATTGAAACTCGTCTTCCCGGTATCCGCCAAATACTAAGTGCGTATGGCTATCCACAAAGCCGGGAAGCAGTGCATTTCCCCCGGCATCCAGCACCTTGCAGCCTTGCGGCAATGCGCTCGGTAGCTCACTTTCCTTGCCCACAAAGGTGATAATGCCGTTTTCCACTATTACGGCGGCACCTTCAATTACCTTAAGGGCACCCATCGCCTCCTTACCCTTTCGGGCAGAGGAGCCGACAGGCGTTGCAAGCTGACCTATGTTTTTGATGCAAAGATTCGCTTTTGGAGTCATTACCACGTTACTCCATCAAACGAGTTTCCAGTATTTGATCTTCGGAGAAGTTTTCGATTCCGAGGTAATATTCGGCACACTGAACAAGCGCCATCATAGGTACCAAGCCGATTACTTCACTTCCTACCACTTCCACTCCGTAGCGTTTTGCTTCCATACGCACCATTTCGTGCGCACGATATACGGCTGTTTTGGTATAGTCAGTTAGGTTCATCGATACCTGTACGATGTTACGATCGTGCAGTTCTACACCCATTGCTTTGCAGAAGCGTAATCCGCCACCGATAAAACGTACTTTTTTGGCAATGGCATCGGCAATGGAAAGATCACTTGTATTGAGGTTTACGTTGTAAGCTACCAGCGGCATACGCGCACCTACGGCTACTACACCGGCTGTGGGGTGAATATCCTTCGGACCGAAGTCGGGAATCCATTCCGGTTCGTGTACTTTTTCCGCCATTCCTTCGAATTGTCCCTTGCGAATCTTAGCAAGGTTTTCGCGATGAGGAGCAGATGCACTCTTTTCATACAGGAATACGGGCACGCCAAAGCGTTCTCCTATTGTCTTACCGACTTCCTTGGACAGGGCAATAGCTTCGTCCATTTCCATATTGCGAATAGGGATAAAGGGAACTACGTCCACAGCGCCCATGCGGGGGTGCTGCCCTTCGTGCTTGGTCATATCGATCTCCTTGACGGCAACTTCTATCGCTTCATACAACGCTTCGGTGAGAGCTTTCGGCTCACCGATAACCGTCACCACGCAACGGTTGTGATCTTCGTCATTACTGTAGTTAAGCAGCTTAACGCCTTGTTTGGTACGGAACGGATTGACAATTCGTTCGATCTTTTCTTTGTCGCGTCCTTCGCTAAAGTTAGGCACGCATTCTACTATTTTCGTTTGATTCGCCATAGTGATTTATTGATTATTATTTCTCTTTTCTCCAATGAAAGTTTCAATTTCATCGCGAAGTTACACAATTAAAGCAAGCCAAGGAAATAATTGCTTCTGCTACCAACCCTAAAGGAGCTATCCTGCTCTCCCTCAGTGCCTCCCTGAGGCCCGAAAAAAGGTATATACCTTTGAAACGAAAGGTATATACATATCAGTTGAAACTTATATACCTCTCCGATAAAAGGCATATACCTTTCAAACAAAGGATACAATGGAGGGTACATATGCCCTCACGCACTTTTGATATTCATTCCTATTCGGACCTGTACTATCGGGCTGAGGGCATCGCTTTCTTAGGTTGGAGTTTTTCGCTACTTTTGCAACAAAGAAAAAGAGATAAGACAGACTTCGTATGATTACGTTTAAAGTACCTTCCGGAGAGCTCTCAGCAATGCTTCAGAGCATCGCCAGAGCCATTCCGCCCACACATACTAACCCGATAATGACTGAGTTCCTGTTCCGCATAAAGAACAGCGTTTTGTACGTAACCGGCGGAAGTGGCGTTTTTCAGATCACTGATTCCATTGCCATTTCAGCGGAGGGAGATATGGAGGATTGCTACTTCTCCGTGAATCCATCCGACATAGTGGATTACGTTAAAGATCTTCCTGAACAACCGCTCACCTTCCAATTTAACGGGGCAAGTGGCGCAACGGCAAAAGAAGAGGGAGATACCGATAATGGATTCGGCTATGATGCAGGCGATACAGCCGGCAGCGGAGAGGGGCAACTGACCATTCTTTTCGATGAAGGGGAATTTAGCTTCTCCGTATCCGTAAGCGATCAGTTTAACGCTATTGATACGCCCGAAGATAAAAAGGTAGATAGCTTTAGCTTGGATGTGGCTATGCTGAGCAAAGGATTAGAGTACACCGCTGCCAGCTTAGATAGTAACGCGCCACATGCTAGTTTTGCCGGCGTCCATTTCGCCTTCTTCCCCGATCGTTTGGAAATGGTTGCTACCAATGGCTTTGTACTGACACTTTACACGGTTCAGGGAAGTTTCCTCCCGGGCGCAGACCAAAGCAAATCTACATCCTTTACCCTTCCGGAAGCAACGGCATCCTATTTGAAGAGCTTCCTACCACGTTATCTCGGTGAGGAAGTGATGATTACGCGCTACGAAAAGAGTATTAAGCTCAACTTAGCTACCGTTGAACTCATCTCTACGCTCAATGAATTATCATTCCCGGCATATCATACCATTATTCCTCAGGATATCGAATACGAACTTGAGCTAGATACTGCTGTATTGATGGGTAAAGTACGCCGTATGAACAAGTTTATGAAAGATGAAGGTGGGGTGGTGTTTACCCCCAATAACGATAAGATTCAAATATTGGCACGCGCTGAAGCAACTAACCGACAGGCTAAGGAGCAGATATTGGTCAACAATCCCAAAAACTTCAGTATGCCCTTCGAACTGAACAACATGCGCTTCCAAAAGCTTTTGGGCAATATTGAGTCGGATACCGTACTCATACAGATAAAAGATATAACACGTTCCTTTATGGTTGTTCCCGGTAATATGCCCGAAGGAACGTCCCTAATCAATATTATTTCGGCTATCAATAACCCCAACAGTTAGTAATGAAGCTCAACCTCACGAGGCCGATTGTTTTCTTCGATTTGGAAACAACCGGACTGAATATAGTAAAGGATCGCATCGTCGAAATATCTGTACTAAAGGTTTATCCCGACGGATTGGAGGAAACTACCACGCGAAGGATTAACCCGGAAATGCATATTCCCGAAGAATCGACTGCCGTACACGGAATAACGGACGAAGATGTAGCGGACTGCCCTACTTTCCGACAGATTGCAAAGAGTTTGGCGGAAAAGCTACATGGATGCGATCTGGGTGGGTACAATTCAACCAACTTCGACCTACCTATGTTGGCGGAAGAATTCTTCCACGCCGGAGTGGATATTGACTTTTCTAAAATGAAAATGATTGACGTACAGACCATTTTTCACAAGATGGAACGACGCAATCTGACCGCCGCCTATCGCTTTTACTGCGATAAAGATCTGACCGAAGCACATACTGCCGAGGCAGACACACGCGCCACTTACGAAGTTCTGTTAGGACAGTTGGATCGTTACCCGAACGATTTGCAGAACGATGTGTCGTTTTTAGCCGACTTTTCGCGTCAAAATAGAAATGTGGATCTATCGGGGCGTATTATCCTCAACGACAAGGATGAACCAACCATCAACTTTGGCAAATACAAAGGACAAACCGTTGAGCAAGTTCTGAAGCGCGATCCGGGATACTACGGGTGGATTATGGATAATGATTTTCCCGAAAATACAAAGCAGCATTTCACCCGATTACGCTTGGAATACAGCAAGCTTTCAAACAATAAAATCAATTGATTGACAGCCGCTTATGAATAGCTTGCCGGGCAAACACATCGTACTGGGCATAACCGGCAGTATCGCCGCCTACAAAGCGGCATATTTGGCACGAACATTAATTAAGTGTGGTGCTGAGGTACAGGTGGTTATGACTCCCTATGCGAAGGAATTTATCACGCCGCTCACTCTATCCACGCTTACGAAAAAACCGGTCGTTTCGGAATTCTTCGATCGGCGCGATGGTTCGTGGCATAGTCACGTTGATCTCGGACTTTGGGCTGATGCTTTACTTATTGCTCCGGCAACTGCGGCTACTATCGCCAAAATGGCAACCGGAGTGGCGGACAATATGTTGCTGACCACCTATCTATCCATGAAAGCACCCGTATTCGTGGCTCCGGCAATGGATTTGGATATGTATCGACATCCTGCCACCCAAGATAACTTAGCTATACTTACTAAGCGTGGAGTGACCGTAATAGAGCCGGCAAGTGGCTTTTTGGCTAGTGGCTTGGAGGGAAAAGGCAGAATGGAAGAACCGGAGCAGATAGTTGAACAATTGGACGCTTTTTTTGCACATGGTCAACGGCTTAAGGGCAAAAAAGCGCTAATTACGGCAGGACCGACCTACGAATCCATTGACGCTGTGCGCTTTATTGGTAATTATTCCTCCGGAAAGATGGGAATAGCTTTGGCGGAAGTGCTTCAACGTGAAGGAGCTGAAGTAACGCTCGTTTTAGGTCCTTCAGCGCAATCTATTCCGCAAGGCGTGCATTGTGTACGAGTAACTTCTGCGCTACAAATGCTTGAACAAGCACAAAAATCCTTTGCAAATACCGATATCGCTCTCTTTGCTGCTGCAGTAGCTGATTTCAGACCCAAGGATCCTTCAACCGAGAAAATAAAGCGTGAACATTTAACCGCGCCATTTGTTATTGAACTGGAAGCCAACCCCGATATCGCTGCTACGCTTGGCGCTCACAAGGATTCCCACCAGATTGTGGGCGGATTTGCTTTGGAAACAGAGGTAAACATCGAGGAGGCTCGGCACAAGATGGAACGGAAAAATCTCGATTTTATCGTACTTAATTCGCTCAGCGAGCAGGGAAGCGGCTTTGGAGTGGATACCAACCGCATACGCATTATCTCGGATAAGGGAGAGCCTGATGTATATCCGTTGGCGGATAAGCACGAGGTGGCTCGATATATCGTGGATTATATTGCAGAGCGAATGGGGATATGAAGGTTAGATCTATTCTATATGTCCTTTTAGGATTCCTTCTCTTTACACAAATTCCTCTATCGGCTCAGGAGTTCAATGCAAATGTCAAGGTTAATACGGAGCAATTACAAGGTACCGATAAATCCGTATTTGAGGAGTTAGAGCGCAAATTAACCTCGCTAATTAACGATAATACCTTTACGGCACTATCCTTTTCGCCTATGGAGCGCATTAAATGCCAAATTGCAATCAACCTAACCTCAATGGAGGAATCGGGCAAATATAAGGGCGAACTCTTCATCACTGCGCAGCGTCCCGTTTATAATGCCTCCTATACTACTACGCTTCTTACTTTTCGCGATGTAGATCTTTCCTTCACCTACCAGCCATACGACCAACTTGTCTATAACCCGAATGCATTGGATAATAATCTCACGGCAACGGTTGTGTACTGGCTTTACGTCGTTTTGGCTCTGGATATGGATAGTTTTTCGCCCTTAGGCGGTTCCTTTGCTTGCAATCAACTGAGGCAATTGGTTAATACCGCCGCCCAAATCCCCGATACAAAGGGCTGGAATGCGTTTGACGGCACCCACAGCCGCTATGCTATGGCCGAAGCGCTTAACGATCCCGCTCAGGAACCATTCCGTAAGTATTGGTATCTCTATCATCGCAAAGGGTTGGACGAACTGGTCGCTAATGTACAACGTGGCAGAACTACTATGCTCGAATCGCTCAAGATGTTAGAGCAAGTTTGGCAGGAACGCAATGCCTCTCCCCTACTAATGGTTTTCTCCCAAAGCAAATTGGCCGAATTGGTCTCTGTTGCTGAGAAAGCTACAAGCAGCGAAAAGGAAAATGCCTACAAGATTCTGAACAAACTCTACCCCACTGAAGGCAATACACTCTCCGCACTGAAGCGCTGATTTTCTATAGTAAAGACATGCTTTCCCGTCTCACCATAAAGGACTTTATCCTCATTGAGCAGTTAGAAGTAACTTTTGCCCCCGGATTCACTACCATTACCGGTGAAACAGGCGCCGGAAAAAGCATATTCGTGGGTGCATTGTCGATGTTATTAGGCAAACGGGGAGAAAGTACACTCATTCGCCAAGGTGCCAACCGAAGCATTATAGAAGCCTCCTTCACTGACCTGCCTTCAGAACTGCCCCAATTGCTCGAATATTTGGATTTTCCCGTGGATAACTCGGAATGCATTCTCCGAAGGGAAATAGCCGCCACCGGTCGTAGTCGTGCCTTTATCAACGATACGCCCGCTTCGCTCGCCAATTTATCCCAAGTTGCCTCCCTGCTTATTGACATTCATTCGCAGCATCGCAACCTGCTCCTTTCGGATAGTAACTTTCAGCTAACGGCGGTCGATCGGCTGCTTCCATCGGATAAACCGCTTCTCGCCTATCAAAAGGCTTATAACGAGTTTTGCACCGCAAAGCGGCATCGCGATGAGGTGGCTGCCCGGCTCAAAGAAGCTGCCGATAGCTACGATTACGATTCCTATCGTTTTAAGGAATTGGACGGAGCGCATATCTCTTCAGGCGAAGAAGTTACTCTTCGGGAAGAATTGGATGTGCTTGAGCATGCCGCCGACATCAAAAAGGGATTAATGGATGCCGGTGGACTTATGCAGGAAAACGACAGCAACGTACTCTCCTTTCTTGCCGAAGCACAACAAATTCTTACGGATATAAGCCGATTCTCTGCCGCCGCAGCTCCTTATGCCGAGCGCATTGCCCAAACCCGCATTGAACTATCCGATATTACCGCCGATTTATTACGTCTGGCGGACAATGCGGATGCCGATCCTCAGCGCTTGGAAGCGGTGAGCGAACGCTTCGATTTGCTTAACCGGCTCATCAGCAAGTACCACGCTCGGGATACCGATGAACTCATTGCCCTCAGGAACGATCTGGAATCGCGCATTTCTCTATACGAATCGGGCGACTTTGAGCTCAAAGAAGCGGACAAAGCCTTAACCGAAGCGCATACCCGTATGCTTACTGAAGCCCAAACCCTTCACGATGCAAGAACAAAGGTTGCAGCGGAAATGGCAAACTCGCTTACGCAAATGCTCCACTCCCTTGAGATGCCCCATGCGGTTGTCCGCATTGAAATAGCGCAAACCGAGCAGCCGGCACCGGACGGAATGGACAACGTAACCCTACTTTTCTCCGCGAACCGAACGATTGAACCCCGACCCGTGGGCGAAATTGCCTCAGGTGGCGAAATATCCCGACTAATGCTCGCGCTCAAAGCCCTTTTGGCGGAACACGAGTCCCTTCCCACTATTCTTTTTGATGAAATTGATACAGGCGTTTCAGGCCGCACTGCCGATCGTATGGGACAAATGCTGGCGCGCATGGGTAAATTGATGCAAGTGATTGCCATAACCCATTTGCCTCAAATAGCAGCTCGCAGCACCGGTCAGCTTATGATTCGCAAGGAAGAGGAACCTACGCCCCAAACCATTTTAGCGGTACTTTCCCCCGAAGAGCGTATCCGCGAAATAGCCCGTCTGCTGAGCGGACAAAACATAACTCCGGTAGCACTACAAGCTGCCCAAGCACTTTTGGAGCATCCCAATGATTAAAGAACAACTTTTATACGGTGTACATGCGCTAACCGAAGCCCTTCAATCGGCTACACCCGTCAATATGATTTATCTAAAAAAGGGGCTTTCGTCAGACGAAGTACGCACCATTAGGCAGTTGGCACGCGATGCCGAAGTGCCAATTAAGGAAGTTCCCCTCGAAAAGATTAATCGATTGACGCGCAAAGCGCATCAGGGTTGCGTAGCCGTTGCCTCTCCTATTGAATACACGCATCTGGAGCAGCTCGTTCCTATGCTCTTTGAACAGGGCAAAGAGCCGTTACTTATGGTTTTGGATGAGCTTACCGATGTACGAAACTTCGGTGCCATAGCGCGTTCTGCCGAATGCTTCGGTTGCCACGGAATCATCATTACGCAGTACAACAACGTTTCTGTTACGGCGGATGCGGTTAATGCCTCTGCCGGAGCTTTGCTGCGCATTCCCGTCGCGCGCGTTGCCGCTCTGCCAAAGGCTCTTTCCTATCTCAAAGAGTCCGGTATCCGTTTGGCCGCTGCAAGCGAAAAGGGATCGCTTTCCTGTACAGAAGCTCCTCTGAGCGGTCCGCTCGCACTCATTATGGGCAACGAGCATCACGGAATCGCCGAGCGCACCTTGTCGTTCGCGGATTTAACCGTTACCATTCCGATGATTGGACGCATCTCCTCGCTGAACGTATCCGTTGCTGCGGGCATTTTGCTCTTTGAAGCCGCTCGACAACGAAGCAATCAAGCATCTACAAACCACAACAAATAGAAAACAGCAAACATAATTGAGTATGAAAAAGATTATTGCAACAGAAAATGCACCTCAAGCCATTGGACCTTACAGTCAGGCCGTTGCTTGCGGTAACTTCCTCTTCACGAGCGGTCAGCTCGGTTTAGACCCAAAGACCGGTAACTTTGTGGAAGGAGGCGTAACAGAGCAGACTGAACAGGTAATACGCAACCTGAAGGCTGTGCTTGAAAAAGCCGGTTTTTCCTTAGAAAACGTGGTTAAAACGACCTGCTTTTTGGCAGATATGAACGACTTTGCCGCTATGAACGAAGTTTATCGCAAGCACTTTACAAGCGATTATCCCGCGCGCAGTGCCGTAGCGATCAAGACCCTTCCCAAGAACGGCTTGGTTGAAATAGAGGCCATTTGCTGCAAAGACTAACATTTCCGCGAGCAAGACCATCGCGAGCCGCGGCTTGACGATGCCGCCTCTTTCCCTGCTAACCCTCACCTT
>CABTZX010000041.1 GCA_902489445.1 uncultured Bacteroidales bacterium | reverse complement strand
GAAAAAGTCTATAGAGTATTTTCCGAAAGTCTATAGACTTTTCTCCGACCGCACCATACAAACGCTCCGACACCTCCCATCCTTCGCTCCGTTTTCTACGTACAAACGCTCCGCCCCCTCCCATCCCATGCTCCATTTCCTGCGTACAAACGATTCGTTACCTTCCATCCCCGACTCCGATAGTATGGGATGAGTGGTGCGCTAAATCAGGGCTGATGGGGCTGCTGTTCGGGATGAGTGGCATAGCTGCTTGAGATGGGTGGTGCGCTGGATCGGGGTCGATGGCGCGGTTGCTCGGGATGGGTGGTGCGCTGGATCGGTGCTGATGGCGCGGTTGCTCGAGATGGGTGGCGCGCTGGATCGGTGCTGATGGGGCGGTGGCTCGGGATGGGTGGCGCGCTGGATCGGTGCTGATGGCGCGGTTGCTCGGGATGGGTGGTGCGCTGGTTCGGGGTCGATGGCGCGGTTGCTCGGGATGGGTGGCGCGCTGGATCGGTGCTGATGGGGCGGTGGCTTGGGATGGGTGGTGCGCTGGACTGGGGTGGATGGCGCGGGAGGTTGGAGCGGACAGGGCGATTCGTTCCCCACGGAGAGTCGTTTACCTCAGATTTAGCGGTTATTTACTGCCGTTTAATCAGCGATAAATCGGCGAGAAAATAAAAAGCCCCACGGCAGAAATGCCGCAGGGCTTACAATTAGTTTGTTCCGGATTAGTAACTGCAGGCAGCGATTACTTTACCTGCCAAACGTCACTCTTCATAAGCAGTTCGCGAAGCGTACGCGTGGGATTCTTCGCTTTCTGCTCCTCAATCTGAGCGTGTACGGCTTCATCGTAAGTGGGAGCTTCCACATCACGGATTACTCCCATTGCCATAGGCAACGTTTCGCCGTCCATCATCGCCAGCATCGTGTGCAACGTGGGGTCTTGTTCGTGCGCATCGTGAATGAGGATATCTTCCATCGTGTATCCGTCTTCCCCAATGGTAACAGCCTTAAGCTTAAGGCCATCCAGCACGAGTCCGCGATTAAGATCGGCACCAAAGACCATCCGCTTACCATGTTCCAGCGTAATAGTTTTATCGGCACGATTTTCCTTTGCGGAGAGCCATTTGTGCGCCCCATCGTTAAAGATGACGCAGTTAACGAGCACTTCGGTTACGGCAGCGCCCTTGTGCTTCGCACCGGCCTTTAGGCAATTTACCAAATTAGGCATATCGATATCCAGTGAACGAGCGAAGAAACGACCGCGCGCTCCTAAGGTCAGTTCGGCTGGAATAAAGGGATCTTCTACCGTTCCGTAGGGAGAACTCTTTGAAACGAAGCCACGGGGCGACGTGGGCGAATACTGCCCTTTGGTAAGTCCATATATACGGTTATTGAAGAGCACGATATTGATATCAATATTGCGTCGGATGGCGTGAATGAAGTGGTTCCCGCCGATAGCCAAGCTATCACCGTCGCCGGAGGCAAGCCAAACGTTCAAGTCGGGCCGTGCCGTCTTAAGACCGGTTGCAATAGCTGCACCACGACCGTGGATGGTATGGAAGCCGTAGGTACCCATATAATAGATTAAACGGGAAGAACAGCCAATACCGCTAATTACAGCCGTCTGGTGAGGAGGAACGCCCAACTCAGCCATAGCCTTTTGGATTCCCATCAGTACGCCGTGGTCACCGCAACCGGGACACCAACGTACATATTGGTCACTTTTAAAATCTTTCGCCGTATAGGCAACCGCTTGGGGAGCCGAAGTCATATTGTTAGGTTTATTTTCAGATGTTGCCATGATTTATTCCTCCATCATTTTGGTGAATTCTTCTACTAAACGACCAACGTTGAAGGGTTGACCCTTGACACGGTTGAACTGAAGCGGTGAGAAGCCGGGGAAGCACCCTCTCAGATAGGAAGCAAACTGCCCCATATTCTGTTCGGCAACGACCACTTTTTTGTAGGAACGAAGCACTTCTTCGGTATTTTTCGGTAACGGATTGATAAAGCGGAAATGAGCGTGAGCAACCTTCTTTCCATTCTGCTGCATACACTCAGCAGCTTCGTGGAGGTGTCCGTAGGTTCCACCCCATCCAACGATGAGCAGATCGGCATCCTTATCGCCTTCCACTTCAAGCGGCTCGATACAATCGGCAATATTGCGGATCTTCTGTTGACGCTTCGTAACCATCAATTGGTGGTTTTCGGGGTGCGTGCTGATCGCACTGGTGAGGTTGTCCTTTTCGAGACCACCCAACCGGTGCTGGAAGCCTTCGTCACCGGGAATAGCCCAATAGCGCACTAAGCTCTTTTCATCACGGAAATAGGGTTTCCAAGGTTCGCTTCCCTTATAGTTTTTAACGTAGTTGGGCTTGATTTCGGGATACTTTTCGTAATCGGGAATCTTCCAAGCAACAGATCCGTTTGCGGTATACGCATCGGTGAGCAAAATAACGGGAGTCATATGCTCGAGAGCAATCTTTGCGGCATCAAAAGCGGCCTTAAAGCAATCGCCGGTGCTCTTAGCGGAAAGAACCACTAAAGGAGATTCACCGTTACGTCCGTACAACGCTTGCATAAGGTCGGTTTGTTCGCTCTTGGTAGGCATACCCGTTGAAGGTCCGCCGCGCTGCACGTCAATCAGCACCAAGGGGAGTTCCGCCATTACGCAAAGACCCAAGGCTTCGCTCTTCAGTGCCAAGCCGGGACCGGATGTAGACGTTACGGCAAGTTTCCCACCGAAAGAAGCTCCGATGGCAGTACAAATACCGGAAATTTCGTCCTCAGCTTGTACGGTAATCACATTGAGTGCTTTATGCTTTGCCAATTCGTGCAGAATATCGGTAGCCGGAGTGATCGGATAACTTCCGAGGAAAAGTTGCAAACCGGACTTTTCAGCCGCAGCAATTAATCCATATGCGGTAGCCTTGTTACCGCTCATATCCATATAGTAACCGGGTTCCTGCTTTTGGCCGGCAACGTGATAGGTAGTACCTATGGATGCATGCGTATTGTGTCCATAGTTGTAGCCATCGTTAAGCGCCTTAATGTTTGCCTGGCGGATCAGTTCCTTTTTGGCAAATCTGCGATTGATAAAATCGATGGCGTGATCCAATGTACGATCAAAAAGCCAGCAAACGATACCCAATGCAAACATGTTTTTGCATCTTAGAGCTGCTTTATTATCAAGATTCAGTTCCTTGACGCTATCCTTAACCATAGTGGAAATAGGAGCGGAAAGGACACGATCCGGATTCAGCCCGAGCTCAGCGATCGGATCAAGCGTCTTAAATTGCGCTTTTTCCAAATCCTTTTGTTCAAAGGAATCCGAGTCGATAATAATCAACGAGTCCTTACGGATGTGATTGATATTTACCTTTAGCGCAGCGGGGTTCATTGCCACCAATACATCGGCAAAATCGCCCGGTGTATAAACCGGATTAGTACCTATATGTACCTGAAACCCGGAAACACCGCCCAACGTTCCTTGCGGAGCACGTATTTCGGCCGGATAATCCGGGAAAGTGGCAATTGAATTGCCGTAAACAGCAGAAAGTTCAGAGAAGATTGTGCCGGTCAGCTGCATACCGTCACCGGAGTCACCGGAGAAGCGTATAACCACTTCTTCCTGACGTTTCACCTCTTTAGTTCCATCCATAATAACTCTTGTAATAAGCCAAATGACTATTTGTTTTAATTGTTCGCTTTTTCTTAGCAAAAACCGCCACTATGATCCGAGAAGCTTTGTTGCGCGAAGCATTCCGTTTAAATGGCGTTTTCCTGCGTAATTTCCTTTTTCTCTTTACTAATTGCAAAGATACACTCTTTATCTCAATAAAGCATCATGCCTTCGCTGATTCAGATCGATAAGTCGCTGATTACTACTTCCTCTAAAGAGCAAATCGGGCTTCTTTAGCTCCTTTACAAAAGGTCCGTCCACAAGCATATCCATATAGGCTAATGGCTTCCGGAGATGCTCGTTTGCTTCAATTTGCTCAATTGTATAACCGGTGTAGCACAATATGGGAAGATCCGTTTCCTCCTTCAGACGCTTTGCGAGCCGTGCCAACTCTTCCGGAAACATAAAGGGATCTCCTCCCGAAATGGTGATACCGTCCAGCAGCGGATTGCTCTTTATTTCCTCTATGATTCCCTCCACAACGTAATCATCCATCGGTATACCACCATTAGGATCCCAGCTTTGCGGATTATGGCATCCCGGGCAATGATGAGGGCATCCTGCCAAATAGATGGAGTAACGCAAACCGGGTCCATCGGTAATGGTTTCTCCGTATCGATTTAACAGATGCATTGATTTTCAAAAAGCGATGTGTAAAGCATTGCACCCACAACACTTTACACATCGTTCTACGCAATTGATTTAATGATGCTTTACGCGGTCGCGTTCCTCAGCACGCTTTGCACTGTTCCAGCTTTCCAAGCTACCGGTCAGATATCCGGTAATACGGCGTAAACGTGTGATCTGGTCGCTACCGCAAACGGGACACTTATCAAAGATTACACCCTTATAACCGCATCCACGACACGTATCTACGGGATGGTTGATCGATCCATAGCCGATTCCTTCGTCGTGCATCACTTTGACCAACTTCAGTAGTACAACGGGGTTTTTCTTTGCTTCGCCGTCCAATTCTACATAGGTAATGTGGCCCCCACCGGTGATGGCGTGGAAAGGAGCTTCCAACTTAATCTTTTCGACCATAGTTACCTCCTCTTTCACGTCAACGTGGAAACTATTCACGTAATAGTCCAAATCGTTTACTCCGGGGATTATTCCGTACTTTTTACGATCCATCCGGGTAAAACGCCCAGCCAGCCCTTCCGCCGGCGTAGCTAATACGGAGAAGTTGAGGTTGTACTTGCGTTTGTACTCCTTAACCACATCATTCATCGTTTCCACCGCATCGTAGAGCGTTTGCCACGCTTCTTTATTACGTGCGTGTCCCTCATCGTAGATAGCCACCATAGCATTGTGTCCACCGATGAAGCCTATTCCCAGCGTACCGGTAGCAATCACATCGCCAACTTGATCGGTTGGTTGCAGATTCTTACCTCCTTTCCACACGTCATTTCCCATCATAAAGGGGAATTGCCGTGCCAAGGCGGTTTTTTGGTAGCAGAAACGCTCATAGAGCTGATCGGCACAGAGCTCTGCCATACGGCGCACGCTATCCAGGAATATACGTCTCGCTTCCTCCCTGATTTGATGCTTATCGGCATCCGGATAGCGTTCTTCCGCACTCCGTCGCGCTTCAATAGCCAAACGGGGCATATTGAGTGTTGTAAAGGATGTATTACCACGCCCGATGCTGGTTTTTTCGCCTCTCAGGTTTTCGAATACACGCGTTCGGCATCCCATAGTGGCCAATTCGTAATACCAGCGGTGCGGATCGTCCGCCTTCCACTTTTCGTTCTGGTTGAACGGAGTATCCAGAAAAACGAAATTGGGGAACAGAGCCTTTGCACTGGTAAAGCAACTTTCCAAAAGAAGATCGAAATTGCGCGTCTCAAAAGTAAGTTTTCCCGCCAATGCGTCATCAAAGTTCCGAGAGGCTTTCTTGCAGTCTTCCTCCGAATAGTTGATTCCGTCCTTCACTTTAAAGATCTGGATCGGGAAGATCGGTACCTCACCGTGCCCCAATCCTTCTACCGTTGACTTGAGCAATTCGCGTATTACCATACGTCCCTCATCGCTGGTATCTGTTCCGTAGTTAATACTGCTGAACACCACCTGATTACCTCCGCGGGAATGCATCGTATTGAGGTTGTGGATAAATCCTTCCATCGCCTGATGCGTATCGCGCTGCGTACGGTAAAAGCTATCCTGTAGCGATACCTTTACTTCATCCACCGATAAATCGGGACAAACCTTACTGAGTGCTTTATGCAAGCGTTCGGCATCCGGAGCTTCCGGCTGCAAAGCGGGAGCTACCTCTGCAACAATCTTGCGCACCTCCTTTTCATCCGGTAAAGAGGAGGCATCTTTCATTTTGCCCTGTTTCAGCTCTTGAGCCAATAGCAACGTGGAAGATATGTGCTTGGTATAGGTTTTGCGAACACCGGGTGCCATAAAGAAGTCGAATGCCGGTATCGCTTGACCTCCGTGCTGTTCATTCTGATTCGTCTGAAATACAATAGTGGCAAGCGTAGCATACGACTGGATGCTCTGTGGCGTGCGTACACTTCCGTTCTTGGTCCACATACCACGGGTAAAAATATCCTCCAAATCGTATTGTACACAGGTAGTGGTTTTCGTGGGATAGTAATCCAAATCGTGGATATGAATATCTCCGTTCCGATGAGCACGGGCAAACCTATTGCTTAGCAGATATTTGAGCGTATAGTCCTTAGTCACTTCGCTGGCAAAAGTCATCATCTGACCGCTGGGCGTATAAGCGCTCATATTGGCATTGCTCAGGTTAACATCGTTCTTTTCTATGGTAACGATGCCATCCAATGTGCGCTTCAGATGCGTCCTTTTGTCCCGTTCCACATTGCGCCATTCGCGGTAGATGATATACTTTTTGGCGATGAACGGATCCAGCCCCATAAGGGCTTCCTCCACCATGTCCTGAATTTGTTCCACCGCGAGCTTTTCGCTTTCGTTATTACGTGCGTAGCCTTCAATGCGCTTTACGATTAAATCGATGCGCGAGCTATCCGGGCGCACTCCTCCCGCACGATACGCTTTCATTATGGCGGAGCGAATTTTTTCCGCATTGAACGGCTGTTCGCTCCCATCTCTCTTCAAAATGTAAAGAGTGGCATCTACTGTATCCATGGACTTACCCTTTTCCTTGCTGTACTTAAACTTTGTCTCTTTGTTTTCTTTAGTTCAACCAAGTACCAAGTTTTTCTAACTCCACCGAAACAATGCGGAAGAAGAGGAGCTACCCGCTTGCCTCCGTATTGCTGAGGATCCTCACTTGTACGAATGCAAATATACGTCAAACGGAGCCAATTTGTACCCTTTTCGCACAAATACTTTTCAACAGCCCGACGCTTCTCCCTGCCTGCCCCAATCTCACCCAATTCACTTTTCCAAAGCGGTCAACAAAGCGTATAGAGGCTTTCCTCTAACATCACCACATTAGTAGTGACGAAGAGGCCTGCCCGGGCTTAGTTGTACCATTTTTTCATATTCTAATCTACAACAGTAGAAATTAGGAAAGTAGTCTAGACGCCTCGGTATCAGCAGCGCCACCATATCTACAACAGTAGAAATTAGAAAGATAGTCTAGACGCCAAGGCTTCCATAGAGATAGAAGACTAATCTACAACAGTAGAAATTAGGAAAGTAGTCTATACCTATTATCGGCTTATCGTTGCATCGGTAATCTACAACAGTAGAAATTAGAAAGATAGTCTAGACCCGTTGTTGGATGGATAAGCAAGCTGATATCTACAACAGTAGAAATTAGGAAAGCAGTCTAGACCTCGCTCCGTTCGTGGGGCGACCAAGAATCTACAACAGTAGAAATTAGGAAAGCAGTCTAGACATGCGGCTACTTTTCATCGGTAGAGAAATCTACAACAGTAGAAATTATGAAGATAGTCTAGACCCTGTCGCATTCGTTTAAGCCGATACGATCTACAACAGTAGAAATTAGGAAAGATAGTCTAGACTGTTCGTTGTCTTAATTTCGCTGCAAACTATCTACAACAGTAGAAATTAGAAAGATAGTCTAGACATATTGAGCGGTCAGCTCTAATACCGTATCTACAACAGTAGAAATTAGGAAGATAGTCTAGACGCAATTCCATCTTCTTACTCTCGGACTTATCTACAACAGTAGAAATTAGGAAGATAGTCTAGACCGACCGCATCTACGCACGTGCTGAATGTATCTACAACAGTAGAAATTAGGAAGATAGTCTAGACCTATATCATAGCGGTAGGACGGTCACGATCTACAACAGTAGAAATTAGAAAGATAGTCTAGACAAGGCAAATTCCCGAAGAAAATAATCAAATCTACAACAGTAGAAATTAGAAAGATAGTCTAGACTCTTCCGACGCAAAGGTACAATCAAATTCTTTTACTACCAAACAAATATCAAAATGTCAATGATCACTTTTTTACCCCACCTCACCTTACCAAAGGTTCCAATTTTGAGGTCTAATCCTCATATAATCAATTTATTAGATAAGTAGAACGTTCCACATAATTTATGAGGTTTGCATCATAAATAAACCACATCCACATCCCTATGTAGGGCATTGCCGTAGGTAATCACTCATGGGCAAAGGGTTTTGCTTGTGCAAAGCTAAGCCACTCCTTGTTTGTGATGGCAAGTTTGGGATTTTTGCCCTCTTCCGTATTTCTTATGGTATCCAACACCCAAAGTCCCTTAAGAGCAATATGATACGCGCCATTCGCATCGGCATCCTTTGGCTCGTTATCGTTTGCTATGCGACTATCGAAAAAGCGCCCGTTTTCATCGGCAACCGGGGAGAAAAGGAAATCCTCTCCGGTGCTTTTACGGCTATTTCTCAGTTGCAACGTTAGCCTTAGTGCCCCCAACAGCACTACAAAGAACGCCTTATCCGTCTGATTCAGTATTTGCTCTTTGAGATTTGTAGTGAAATTAATCCCATAGTTACTAAAGAGCTCTGTCAGACGCTCGGTCAGCGGTACGGTTTTAGTGTCCCACTGATTGTTATTTTCGGGATTCCGGAACGTTTCAATCCGCTCTCCAAAGGTACAAATAGTCCACTTGGTTCGGGATCCATCCGCCCTATTTCCAAACGCCTTATAGTCAAAGGCAAATTCAAACCATTTCTTTTCAGGATTATACGTAATGGACTCAAACTTAGCGAAGAATTCCTTTGCTTTTGCTACGTTTCCGTAGCGCGTATCCAAAAGGTTTACAAAACCCGTACGAGGGTCTATTTTGCTCGTATGCCATGCCGGTACATAGAATAGGAATCCGTTTTGTTTCCCCATTTTTCTAGAGTTCCCTAAAGGCGCAGTCAATTGGTATGCATTTAGCAAGCCTCCCACTTCGTTAGGTGCTGTTTTTTTGTTTACCAAGAAATTAAGCTTATCAATTAGTTTCCTTTCAAACTGCTGATAAACAGAATGTTCGAATTTTTGCCTGCTGCTTTTGAAGCCAAAATTGAGATCTTCCAGTACCACGATGGCATTATACTTTACCATCAGCTGAGTGATTACGTGTATTACCTGACTCAGATAGCCGGTTTTCAAATCTTTTATTCCTTCAATCGTTTGCCAACTTTGCCGTGCATCCTGACGTTTTTTGCTCCTTTCCTCCAGCAATGTGTGGTAATCGATCTTATGTTCTTTTCCATTATAGGCATTCCTTATCTCATTAAGAGAAAACTGTTCCAATATTTCTCCATGCTCATTAATCACCACAAGGTAGAGAAGATTCCGTTCCCCCCGGTCAATTCCAATTACGTTTAGCCCCTTATTATTACGGACGTAGCTTTGAACCATTTGATTAACCCGATCACCCTGTTCCCCTTTAAAGTTCATTGTGATGGGAACGTGGAACTGAAACTTATCCACCGTGAATCGACGATCCTTTATAAGATCATAAGAAAACAGGCTCTTTCCCCCTTTGTTGTTTATATTTTTCTTCTCAATCGGTTCGTTTTTGGGATGAGTGGGGTGTGAAACATCCAAACTTTTCTTCCGGAAGAATACTTCTGCTTCTCCGCTTAACTTGTATACTACATCTTTCAAGTTCTCCGGATCAAAAAGCATCTTCCAGTACAGTGTGTGAAGATTTGGCGTTCCTTTACTGTATTCCGAAAAGTCCTTATTGTATATTTGGAATAGATATAACTTACCTTCCTCCACCAACCGATTGATGTAACTAACCGATACATTCCGGAAAGTGAGTTTGTAGCCCTGTTGTTCCACCTCTTTGTAAAAACCGGAAATATCCCGGTAAGAGGAGGTATCGGAAAAGTGAAAATCAAATTTACTCCAATCCTCATGAACCGCTATGGAATGCTTATAGAAATCGATTAGTTTATGCAGATGTTCCAAATTGAACTTTTCGCCCTTTTTATGGGTGCCGATCCGATAGTTCAAAAGAAGCTCTTCGCTCGGCTGAAAGGTACTAATCCCTTTTTTGGAGAAAAAGACTTTCGGCAGCATTTTGTTGGGGCCGGGGAGTAACTTGTATTCCATTTTTTCGTAGCACTCCCCAGCGGTATGCTGCTGCAGCTTACTCTCGGTAAAAAGTGTATTGTGCTTTTTGTTCATTATGGCCAAAAAGTACTTTCCTTCTTTCCGTAGGATCACGCCAAGATTATCCCTTTCTTTGTTTTTATCCCATCCGTTCAATAGTGTTGAGCCCCTGAAGTTCAGCTTGAACTTTTCCGTAGAATAGGGCTTTTGCGTCAGATAATTTCTCACCTCATTGTAAAGAGGAACTATGGCGAACAAGCAATCCGTCAAAAAAGCAAACTCACCATAGAAATTGGCATCTTTATCCGTTTCGTTTCCTCGTCCCAAAAGAGGCTTGATAAATCGCAGCAAGTCATTTACTGCATCTAAGTAGTTTTTAATAAGCTCAGTAGCCCGTTTTTCCTGTAGCAATGATTTACGAATGGAGGGTATGTATTCCTCTAATTCCTGATAGGCGGCGCAGATACGTGTAACAAAATTCTCTCTTGTAGCTTCGCCCTGCGCGCATACCTTTCCCATTGCGCTGAAATAATTTTGCACGGGTACGTACTTTTCGTCCGGAACGCGGGAACGAGTGGCGACATTCAGCTCGACAATAGAAAAACTTGACCGCTTTTTTGCCACCGCGGCAGCTTGCTTTTGGGCCGCCGTGAGCCCTTGTACTACATCTCCCGAGCGTTCAATCCCCAAAGCTCTATCGATAAGGCTCCAATCCCCGTATAGATCTTTGGAGAGGCCTCGCAATTGAACATCATTGGCAATCCATATTTGATCCAAATTGAAATCCTGCAAACTTGATAACAGTTTGTCTATTCGCGATAAGATGTCGTTCGACAGTAAATCTTGATGAAAACCCTTTACAGCATCCAACAGACTTGCGTCGTTTTCAAATGTTTCAGGAAGCCAGGAGAGTTGCTCTCTATCGCTAAGGATTTGCTTGTACATCGGTTTGAAAAGGGGGAGTTTCTCTTTTTTGTGCACCTGATTGTATAGATTTATGCGTTCATTCAGCCCTTTAATTTCGTCCGATTCGTCATTTACAATCTTACCGATTACGGCGTTGTACTGCTCAATTCCCCTCTGGGTAAGTACCCTTAAATAGAAGTCAACCGAAAAGAGGGAATCGATACAAGATGCTTCCACGTACCCATTTTGGTGAAGTTGTTCTTCAAGCGACGCAATTTCGTCGGATAGTACCGGTTTAACCTTTTCGTATACAGCAATATTATCCAGGAACCTTGGGAGATTTTCGTGAATGACCCGGTAACCGATAGCCGTAGTTTGAGCCTCTTCCGAATACATATTCTTTCGATTTTCGTGAAAACCGACAAAATAGGTAGTCATATCACGGAACTTCGCAACCTTGCTCTTTTCCTCCTCAGTTTGAACAAAATTCGGGAGAATGTTTTTGACCAAATCTTCCGAAAAGAGACTTTTAAATCTTTCTTCCTGCTCGGGATCCTTATCTAAGGAGACACCGCTCTTCAATGCTTTGACAATAAGCTTTCGGAGGTCGTCCTGTACCTTATCCGGTCCTTCGCCGTCCTTTTCGTCATTTGCCTCTATGTATTTGTTGAGCAACCGGATCATTTCCTCTCCCAATGGGGAGTTTGGCACTTTGCTCAAACAGTCATCTATAAACCATTTGTGGTAGCGGTCTATATACTTTTTTACCTCTTTGTAGTCTTCCGCCCGCTGCTCGTCCTCCGCAATAAGGTCGTTAAGATGCGCTCGTGTTTCCCCTTGAGGAATCAGCTCAAAGCGTAAAGTCTTACTCACGGGATACAGATTCGTAAACTGTTTCATTGTTTCTTCTCCTATATTAATTCAATAATTATGTTGTTTTACTTCCTTGCTTTGGATTACATCACCCACAAATATTTTCTCTTCTTTTATAGAATATGCTATACATTCTTCCGTAGCGCAAAGGTAAATAAAGAAAGTGAAACAACGTACACGCTCATCGTTTTAAGCAGTTTCAACCCACCTAACCATAGCAGAATCAGCTACTTCCTACATTTAGAATCAGCGTACAATCCGCTCTGATGCGCCGCAATTCAGCGCAAACGTATCTTGTTCAGAACTTTTGTATGAAACTCTTTGGATGCAAAAGTCGCCCCACGAGCGGGGAGCAGTGAGCGACGCAGAATCATAGGAACTACAGTCCCAGCCATGCATTTCAACTCACGCTTACCGAGCGGGGAGCGACTGTTGCAAAGGTAGGTAAAAGATTTGGTACTACCGCTTCAACTCACGCTCCCCGAGTGGGGAGCGACGCCGTCCTTGGCTACCTTGTAATTGTCGCGGACGTTTCAACTCACGCTCCCCGAGTGGGGAGCGACCGCCGGGCTGTCCTCCATATAGAGGACGCTGTCGATGTTTCAACTCACGCTCCCCGTGCGGGGAGCGACGTGCATGATAACGCCACATGAT
>CABTZX010000040.1 GCA_902489445.1 uncultured Bacteroidales bacterium | reverse complement strand
TCTATAGAGTATTTTCAGAAAGTCTATAGACTTTTCTCAGACCGCACCATACTAACGCTCTGCATCCTCCCATCCCATGCTCCGTTACCTCCCATCCTCCGCCCTGATAGTATGGGGGAGATGGAGTATCGGATCGGGAGGAACGGGGCAGCGGATCGGGAGGAACGGGGTGGCAGATCGGGAGGAACGGGGCGGCGGATCGGGAGGGACGGGGCGGTTCTTCCCAAGCAGAGCGATTCGTTCACCTTGGATTTAGCGGCTATTTACTGACGATTAAACGGCGATAAATCGGCGGTAATTGGTGGATAAATAGGAAGAATTAGCGTGACGGATGGCAACAAAACGGGGGGATTATGCGTTATAGGTCAAGGATGCAAGCGTAAAAGTCAGGAGCGGAAGGCTGGGTCAAACGAAATAGGTCAATGAAGGATAGGCGCATTATACGGTACATCGGTTCGGAGAGCGGGGAGTCTGCGCTCCGGATCACCGATATGCCGTACAGCAAAAGCTATCTGCTCCGCGTTATGACTATGATAGGCGTGGAGGGCTGCACACTACCGCTGCAGCATTGGGACGCCGGAGCGCGCGGATGCGACGATGTATCTCTGATGCAACGTGCTGTCTTGCTGCTAACCGAAGGCAACTCCGACCGAATTTGTGTAGGAGCCGCGGGAGCCGTTTGGCGTTTTATGATTGCGCTCTCGGCACTCCGCACAGATCATCCTCTGCATTTCGTTACGGAAGGCAGGCTGGCGCATCGCCCTATCCTGCCCCTTATCGAGACGCTTAACCGGTGGGGCGCGCGCATCGTGGCGACCCATTCGGGCAAAGGTATAGATGTATCCCTCACGCCTTCGGACAAACCGCTCTGCGGTGGCTCGTTAGCGAATGATGTTCTGGCGGAAACGAGTCAATTCGGCTCGGCGTTAATGCTCATCGCACCGGCACTTCTTGACGGATTGACCCTATCGGGTGCGGAGAATGTGCCAAGTAGTCGCTATTTGGAGCTGACCGCCTCGCTAATGCAACGGGGTGGAGCTGAGGTTTGTAGGGATCAAGGCGGATATATTGTTCGTCCATCGCATTACAACGAAGCGCGTTTGGGCGCGATGCTTACGGCACCGGAGCGGGATTGGTCGGCAGCCTCCTATCCGTATGGCTGGGTGGCTCAGGAAAACGGACCGCAGGCGCTTCTGTTAGAGGGATATCGTGTGGAAGATCTGCAGGGAGATAAGCGGATAGCGGAGGACTTCGCTTCGCTCGGCGTAGCGAGTTGTTTCGTGAGCGATGGGGTGCTGCTCCGTCGGAACAAGGAACGGAAGTTGCAGCCCGAATATCGGTTCGATTTGGGCGCTAACCCCGATTTGGCACCGGCCTATGCGGCTACGCTGCTGGGATTGGGAACGCCTTTTGCGCTCACTAACCTATCGCGCTTGGCATTTAAGGAAAGTAATCGCTTAGAAAGCCTGTGCCGTATGGCGGAATCGTTCGGCTTTGCACTATACCGAATGGGCGATTCGCTCCATTTTGATGGGAAGAAACCGGCAGCGATGCCCTTCGTATCGGTTGATCCGCAGGAGGATCACCGCCTCGCGATGGCTTCCACGATACTAACGCTCGCAACAAAGTGCGCCACTGAGCTACAGGAGCTGCTCGTGGCGGATAAAAGTTTCCGTAGCTTTTACCCGGTGGCGCGTCAGGTTGGGTTCCGGCTGACTGAGTGTAAATGAGTACCTTTGGCGCATGATTATTAAGATCCTGATCACGTTTGTCCCCGGATTGGTGCTGCTGGCATTCTTCATTGTCTACTGGCGGCGCAGAGCCGAAAGGCGCGGGCAGCATACGCTTCGCGTGGAAGATATCGAACACGGCATCGAATCGTGGGGAGGCGGCTCACAGCCTTGCGCTACCTGCACCGGAGGCGATTGCTGCTCCGAACCGCTTAAAACGCACAAACGTCAGCCGGAATACTACGATGATGAGGAATTGGACCGCTTCCGCGGACGCACTTCCAACGAGTACAGCGACGAGGAGGCGGATGAATTTCGGGAAATATTTGACACGTTGTTGCCGGAGGATCGCCTGGGGTGGCTCGCCAGTATAGCGCAACGCGGTATTGCCCTCCCCGTACAGCTCAAAAGCAGTATAACCAAAGCCACGCAGTCTGAGTAGCGATGAAGCAATTATCCCGTTTTGCGTTTGCACTGATCCTAATGCTCCTCATTGCTTTGGCAGTGGGTTGCTCGGTGCAACACAATACGGCATCAACGCGCTTCTATCATAATCTGACCACACGCTACAACGTATACTACAACGGAGCGAACGCATTTGACCAAAGCTATGCATCTTTGCTCGAAAACTTCGATGAAAGCTATACAGAACGGCTCTCTACCGAACCGATTCTCAGGGGCGAAGCGGCCGCAGAGAAGAATGCTTCCGGCGGACCCTTCGATGCCGCTCTGGAAAAGGGACGCAAGGCCATTCGGATGCACTCCATACGCACTAAACCGCAGCAAGCACGCGGTCGCGCTTCAAGTAGCCCCTTTTATCGGAAACGCGAGTACAATACGTTTATCTATAATGCGTGGCTGCTGGTGGGAAAATCGCAATATTACAACGGTGACTTCCTTGATGCAATGGCAACTTTCTCCTATATGGCACGGCTTTATCGGGAAGAACCGGAGATCCGCTCCCTGGCGCGGCTTTGGCAAGCACGTTGTTACATGGCACTCGGATGGACAACCGACGCGGAACGTACCCTTGCGCTGGTTGATCGAAGCGAAAGTAACAAACGAAAAGGGCTTTACGATAAAACAACCGCAGATATCGCTCTGCTGAAAGATCGCCCGGAAGAGGCCATTGCTCCACTCAAACAGGCGGTTAAGTACGAGAAAGATGCCCGAACACGCGTTCGTCTTCGCTTTCTCTTGGGACAGTTACAGCGGGAAACAGGGAACAATGCTGAAGCAAAGCGGAGTTTCGGCAAAGTGGTAAGCGCAGCTCCGCCCTTTCCTATAGAGGTAGCGGCTCGCCTCAACCTGATTGACATCGAAGCTACCGGTAATGCGCCCTCGGCTATCCGCAAGTTGCACGCCATGCAGCACAAGGGTCGCTACAAAACGGTAGTGGATCGCGTTAGCTATACCAAAGGATTGCTCCACTTGAATGCCAACGATACCACAAAAGCTATCGAGGCTTTTACCTACGGGATGGAGCATAGTACCGATAAAAAGCACGCTTATGCGCTCAACGCGATAACACTTGCCGAGCTTTACTTGGCAAAGAACGATTTTATTAAGGCTGCCGAAACGCTGGATCAAGGGATTGCCGCTCTGGAACGTACCTATTCGCGATACGAAGAGCTCTCCCGGCTATCCAAAAATCTCGATAACCTTGCGCTAAACCTCCGCAGCGTAAAAGAGCAGGATAGCCTTCGCCTGTTGGCTTCTATGCCCGAACCCGAGCGTTTGCGCATCATCGATTCCGCCATTACGGCATACAAAAAGCAACAACGCGAGGAGCAACGCACGCAGCAGATGGAAGAGCAGCGCGAACGCTCCCAAGCCTTCAACGATCAAATGGGCGAAAGGCGCCCCGACCAAACGCTACCGGCTGTAGGTGGCGCGATACAGGATAAATCGTTCTACTTCTACAATCCGCAGCTAATTGAGCGCGGTAAGGCGCTTTTTAAGAAAGATTGGGGCAATCGCCCACTGGAGGACGATTGGCAACGGCGCAACAAGCGCATCGTACCGGGGCAGGGCTTCGCGCAGATGGAGGAACCTGCCAAGCCGAATACCGATACAATTGCAAGCAGCGAACAGACGGATTCACTCGCTTCAGAGCAATCCGCGTCGAAAACGGAAGGTACCGATGAATCTACCGATCCCACCAAGCGCGCTTACTATTTAGCACAACTTCCCTTTACCAAGGAAGCACTTGCCGCCGGCGATGCCATCATACAAACCGGTCTTTCCAATGCCGGCGCCATATTGAACGAGGAAATGGAGTTCTTCGCTCAGGCAATTTCGGTCTACACCGAGCTACTGAACCGCTATCCCGAGTACAGCGAGCGGCTCAATGTGTACTACACGCTTTACATGATCTGTACACGCCTCGGCAGAGCGGACGAGGCGGCGCGCTGGCGTGATCTGATGCTCCGTGCCTTTCCCAACGAAGCGCTCACCAAAGAGGTATCCAAACCCGATTATATCGTATCGCTACGAAACAAGAACGAAAGGGAAAACGCGCTCTACCAGACCGCCTACGATGCCTATTTCTCCTCTAACGCCGATCGCGTACTCAGCGCAACCGACAGCTTACTTTCCGCCTATCCGCTGAGCGAACTGCGTGCCAAAACCCTTTTCCTACAGGGACTTGCTTACGCACTTCGGGGCGATGCGCGCGGTTTTTCCGATAAACTCTCCTCACTGGTGGACGAATTCTCCAACGACGAAGCGGCTCTGGTCGCTCGGGATATGCTTGCTGAGCTGAAATCCGGTCGCAAATTGGTTCCCGGAGAGGGCTATTCGGGCTTGGATTACTCCTCGCTTTTCGCGTCGCAGACCGATTCGCTTTCCACCGATAGTCTCATCTTCGGCTTGGATAACACCGGTACTTATCACGCTTTGCTACTCGTCTCAAAGGAAATCGACCGCAACGCTCTGCTCTTTTCCGTTGCCACCTTCAACTTTGCTCAGTATACGGATTATCCGATGGACTTTACTCTTGAGGAGCATCCCGAGTACCTACTCATCGATATTGCCCCGATACCGTCGCGCAGCCTTATTCGCGATTACCTTCGCCAAGCGTACGCCCCGGAGGGCTATATGAACGATTTGCCGCAAGACGCCCTACTGATCCCCATTATCGACGCTGATTTCAAGCTATTAAAGCGTGGCCGTTCGCTCGCCGAATACCTCGATTTCCTCGCTGATTCGCTCATTTCCTCTCTGCCCGAAGCCGCTATTGCTTTAGAGCGTTATGCCGAGCAGATGAACCAAAAGGAGGAACAGCCCGATCATACCGAACAATCACTGCCATCCAAGGCGCCCAGCGCCGCCCGCACCGTACCGATAGCGCATAAAACGCACGCCGCCGATAGTGCGCATGTACCGCAACCTGCCGATACGTCGGCATGGCAACCGGTGGATACGTTGCCATCGCTTGCGCCCGACACGGTTACGCCGCTCCCCACGGATACGCTCGCCGTGCCCACTGATACAGTGGTAACGCCCTCAAACGAGCCTATCACCATTGAGGAGGTAGATAATTTGCGTGCCGATCGTCTTCGCGCCGAGCGAAAAGAAGCGAAGAAGCAAAAAGAAGCCCTCCGAAAAGCCGAGGCAGAACGTAAGGCGGCTCTCAAAGCGCGCGAGCAGGAACGGCGCGAAAAGGAGCGTCTCCGCAAAGAGCAACGCAAGCAGCGCGAGAAAGAGCGACGCGAGAAAGAACGGCAAAGACGCCAACAGACGCGCCAGAAAGCCCTGTCCCGACGCCGATAAAGCCCCATCTCGCCAACGATAAAGCACGCCCTCGCTTCCCCCATCCACCCATACTATTGATTCTTTCCCCGAAGGCACCGCCCCACCGTAGCGCACCCTCGCACGCATCCTCCCCTGCTGTTGACCCCCTTCCCCGAAGGCACCGCCCCACCGCAGCGCACCCTCGCACGCATTCTCCCCTACTGTTGCCCCCCTTTCCCCGAAGGCGCCGCCCCACCGCAGCGCATCCTCGCACGCACTCTCCCCTACTGTTGCCCCCCTTTCCCCGAAGGCACCGCCCCACCGCGGCGCACCTTTGTTCACCAACCCACGCTCGTTCACACTCTTTTCTTCGGAGGAGACAAAGCGATGCCCCCATACTAACAAATCGTTCCTCCCGTGTAGTCCGAGCGTTTGTACGGAGGTGTTGGAGAAAAGTCTATAGAGTATCCGAGGAAAGTCTATAGGGTTTTTCCAAAAAGTCTATAGAGTTTTCCCAGAAAGTCTATAGAGTATTTTCCGAAAGTCTATAGAGTTTTCTCGGACCGCATAGGACAAACGCTCCGTTACCACCGGATAATAGGTTCGTTTCCTCGGTAGAAATGAGAACGAAGGTGCGCAGCTGTGGGACGATGTGCGCCCATCTAATGGGAGAAAATAGGGTGATGACGGGGCGGGGTAGGTATGGGCACGGATGGCTCGTTGCCGAAAGCTTCGGGGTGGATCGGGTATGAGCTGAGGAAGCTCTGTATAAGAAAGGTCTGATGGGAGAGTGGAGCGTATCGGACTCGAACCGATCACCTCGACACTGCCAGTGTCGCGCTCTAGCCAGATGAGCTAACGCCCCTCGGATAGGTACATGCCGTTACCGACACGCGTGGCAAAGGTAGCAAAAGAATAGATAATTCGCTACTTTTGCCCCTCGCAAAGCGTACTTTGCGATAGGTAGGGATAAAATAGCAATGAACCCAAACAAAATAGAGGATATACGGAAGGAATTTCCCATATGGAGCCAAGCGCCCGCGCCATTTATCTATTTCGATAGCGCAGCCACTACACAAAAGCCCCGCTGCGTGATCGATAGCCTTTCGGAAGCATACCAAACCTGCAACGCAAATGTGCACAGAGGTACGTATCGGATGAGCCGTGAAGCCACCGAACGGCACGAAGCGGCACGCAAGCGAATAGCGGATTGGATCGGCGCCGCTCCCGAGGAGGTGATCTTTACGTCCGGAACAACCGCCTCACTCAATATGGTTGCCTATACGTATGGAGAGATGGTTCTGCAAGAGGGCGATACGGTGGTCACAACGCTGATGGAGCACCATTCCGATTTTATTCCCTGGCAGCAGCTGGCGCTACGCAAAAAAGCGTCCTTTTGCGTCGTTCCGCTTACAGCAAAAGGAGAGTTGGATCGCTCCGCATTTACGGAGCTTCTTGCCCGAAAGCCCAAGATTGTTGCCTTCGCGCACGTAAGCAATGTGCTGGGAACCGTAAACCCTGCGAAAGAGCTGATTGCTGAAGCGCACAGAGCGGGGGCTGTGGTTGTATTAGACGGTGCACAGGCCATTGCGCATCGACCGGTTAATGTGAAGGAACTGGATGCTGATTTCTACGCATTTTCGGGTCATAAAATGTACGGACCTACCGGCATTGGCGTCCTTTATGGGAAGAAATCTCTGCTCGAAAAGATGCCTCCTTTCTTTTTCGGAGGGGAAATGATCGACAAAGTGACCATAGAACGAACCACCTTTGCCCCATTACCGTACAAATTTGAGGCCGGAACGCCGGACTTTATCTCGTCCGTTGCGCTCGCCTCAGCGGTGGATTTTATCGAAGGAATCGGTTTTGATGCCATAATGCAGCACGAACAGCGTCTGCTTCAATGCCTTAACGACGGATTATCTACCATACCGGAGATCGAAATTCTGGGTACGGCGCCCGAGAAAGAGGCTGTGGTCACGTTCGTTTGTGATGGCGTTCACCCCTACGATTTAGGACTTTTATTGGACGAAATGGGCTTTGCCCTGCGGAGCGGTCATCATTGCGCCGAACCGCTTATGGAGGCTTGCAGCGTTAATTCCACGCTTCGCGCTTCCATCGGTATTTATAACACGGAGCAAGAGGTAAGCCAACTGGTAGCGGCTCTGCGCAGAGCCGTCCGTATGCTGCATCGTTAATGCTCGCCCCTACCTATATTGCGGACGGACTTACGGAAGCCGGATGCGACGAAGCCGGCAGAGGCGCCCTCGCCGGTGACCTATATGCCGCCGCCGTAATATGGGATCCCGCCAAACCGCTCCCCGGGATTAACGATTCGAAGCAGTTAACCGCACGCAAAAGGGAGGAGCTGCGGCGCATTATCGAGCAGGAAGCAGTAGCGTGGGCGGTAGGCGTGGCAACCATCGAGGAGGTGGATCGGTTCAATGTACTATACGCATCATTCCTTGCGATGCATCGTGCCGTTAGCGCGCTCCGCATCGTGCCCCAACGGCTCCTAATAGACGGCAATCGCTTCACCCCCTATCCGGGCATTCCGCACCATTGCCTCGTCAAGGGGGATGCCACCTACGTTTCCATCGCAGCCGCCTCTGTTTTAGCCAAAACGCATCGTGATGCCTATATGCACCGCTTGGATGCCGCGTATCCGCAATACGGGTGGGCGCACAACGCCGGTTATCCCACCAAGGCACACCGCTCGGCTATTGCAAAATACGGCTTATCGCCCTATCACCGCAAGACATTTCATTGCCTGCCCGGGGAGCCTCTTTTTGACTCATCCGATAGAGTGGATTAGCGAGCCGCACCGTTCGCTCATAACGAGCTAAAGGCTCTTCGCAAAAGGTATATACGTTTCGAATGAAAGGTATATACATATCGCCCGAAACCTATATACCTTTCCGATGAAACTTATATACCTATTTTCCCGAAGGATTACAGCAACCGATAATGAGGAGCATAGCGGAGGAGCTAAAGCAGCCCTCCACTGCCGAGGCACGTCAGTCGTTGTGTACGGAAAGGGATACTCCGTAGAGCGCACCCACCGACTCTTTTAGGGAAGGAACTTCCCGCTCACGAAGCAATATGGTGAGGAGCGAACAGCCATCCTCATAGCCCTGCTCCACAATCTCGCCCCCGGCGGAGCGAATCCGATTCATCACAATTCCCGTCAGCTCCGGATTAAAGCGAACAAGTAACCGCTTTTTGAGTATAATTTCACGCTTGGAAGCCGCCTCCAGCGCCATTCGGGCGGTTGTGCCGTACGCCTCGATAAGCCCGGAGGTGCCCAGTTTTACCCCGCCGAAATAGCGAACCGCCGCCACAAGTACATCACTTACGTCAACCGACTGTATAGCGCCGTAAATAGGTCGCCCGGCCGTTCCGCTCGGTTCTCCGTCATCGTTCATCCGATTCGGCTCTCGTTCGATCCCAATCGCATAAGCCCATGCCACGTGCGTAGCATCGTAAAACTGCTTTCGGAATGCAGCGATCAACTCCTTTGCCGCAACTTCGTCCGATACAGAACGTGCAAAGCCGATGAAACGGCTGCGTTGCGTGGTGTAACGCGCCTCGCTGCTTTGCTCAATCGTATAGTAACTATCTCTCAACAACATACGAACCATAATAAGTAATCAACCCCCAAAAGGCAAAAAGCCACGCTCACAAAGGAGGGGAAACGGCTCTGAACAAAAAAGAGGAAGCGGATAAACCCCCATCCGCTTCCTCACTATCACCTTTTACCACTCAACAATTGGGGTGGCCAGTGGGACTCGAACCCACGACAACCAGAACCACAATCTGGTGCTCTACCAGCTGAACTATGACCACCATCACTGCTGCCTTTGGACAGCAATACCCCTAATGAGCGGTGCAAAGGTAGCGAATTCGTTTGACCCATCCAAATTCTGTAACTCACCTCTACCCTAACCGATTGGTATAGATATACGGCAGAGAGAATGCATTTCCTTTCGGCATTCATTTGCTATCTTTGCAGGATGTGAGGAGGTGCAACAAAGCGCACTTCCGTAGCGGAAACGATGGCAGAAGCAGACGACAATAAGAAAGAAAAACTACGCAGCGCCGATACGCCTATGATGCGGCAGTTCTACCGCATTAAGCAGAAGTATCCGGATGCCATCCTGCTCTTTCGGGTGGGAGACTTCTACGAAACCTTTGCGGAGGATGCCGTGGAAGCGTCGCGCCTGCTGGGTCTTACCCTGACCAAACGGAGCAACGGTGGCGCCGCTGGGGTCGATTTGGCGGGTTTTCCCCATCATGCCGTGGATACCTATCTGCCCCGATTGGTGCGTGCCGGGAAACGTGTGGCAATATGTGATCAGCTCGAAGATCCAAAGCTCACCACCAAATTGGTCAAACGCGGTATAACTGAGCTGGTTACTCCCGGTACCGCCGTGGAGGAATCCGTATTGGAAAACAAGGAAAACAGCTATCTGGCTGCCATAATCGAGAATGAGAAGCAAAAACTCTACGGGGTTTCCTTTATGGATGTGTCTACCGGGCTCTACTTGGCAGCAGAGGGGAATATTGACTATATGCGCAAGCTTTTTGCCGCATATCGCCCTAAGGAGGTGATCGTTTCCTTCGCACTTCACGACCGTTTTACCGCACTTTTCGACTACGAAACCTTCCTCTACAAAGCGGACGATTGGTACTTTAACGAAAGCAATAACCGTGATCGGCTACTGCGCCACTTTAAGGTTCTTTCACTCAAAGGGTTCGGCTTGGAGGAATATCCCTTGGCAGCCACAGCCGCCGGTGCCGTGCTCAACTATTTGGACGTAACGCGCCACGGCAGTTTAGGGCACATCAATTCGCTCCGCCGCATCGATGAATCGGACCGCATGCGTTTGGACGGCTTCACCGTCTATAGCCTCGAATTGCTCGAATCGATGCATCCGGGCGGCAAAAGCCTGCTTTCTGTTCTTGACGAAACAGTTACGCCGATGGGCGGGCGTTTGCTCCGCGAATGGGTTCGCTTCCCGCTAAAGAGCGTAGCCCCCATTCAGTGGCGGCAAAGGATAGTTGACTTCTTTTTCCGCAATACTGCTTCGTTAGAAACCTTTACCAATTCGCGCAGCGGCGCCAGCCTTGTGGGCGATTTGGAACGCACCGTGGCGCGCATTGCCATGCGTCGTACCAATCCGCGTCAGGTAGAGGCGCTTTGCAACGCATTGGAGGCGCTCGCGCCGCTTAAGGAGCAGCTCATCGCCTCGGGCTGTGCCGAACTGACCGAAGTGGCGCAGCGAATCGACCCGCTCCCCGATCTTTCCGCGCGAATTCGCTATCAATTAGCACCGGACCCACCCGTAACCCCGTCCAAGGAACGGCATACCATTGCGGACGGATTTAACGAAGAACTCGACGATCTGAGGCGGCTTTCCGAGCACGGCAAGGAGTATTTGCTCGAAATGCAACAGCGCGAAAGCGAGCGCACCGGTATCGCCAGCCTCAAAATAGGCTTTAACAACGTTTTCGGCTATTACCTGGAGGTGCGCAATACCTACAAATCCAAGGTGCCGCCCGAGTGGATCCGCAAGCAAACACTCGTGAGCAGTGAGCGCTACATCACCGAGGAATTGAAGGAATACGAGGATAAGATCGTTGGCGCCGAGCAACGCATTCTGGAGCTGGAAACGCGCTTTTTCAGCGAATTGGTCGAAGCGGTTCAGCCTTACATCCAATCGCTACAGCAAACTTGTAGCGCCTTAGCGGTAATCGACGTGCTTGCCGCTTTTGCGGTAGTCGCCTCCGAGTACGACTATCGTATGCCGACGGTGGACGACAGCTACCGAATCGATATCGTGGAAGGGCGTCATCCCGTGATCGAACGTCAGTTACCACCACACGAAGCCTATATCCCCAACACGGTGCATCTGGATAACGATGGCTGCCAAATCATGCTTGTTACGGGGCCGAATATGAGCGGTAAGAGCGCCCTCCTGCGTCAAACCGCGCTCATAACGCTAATGGCCCAAATAGGCTCCTTCGTGCCGGCGGATGCCGCATCCATAGGTATGGTGGACGCCATCTTTACCCGCGTGGGCGCATCAGACAACATTTCCTCCGGCGAATCTACCTTTATGGTAGAAATGCAGGAAGCGGCGAACATCATCAATAATCTCACGCCGCGCAGCCTTGTGCTCTTTGACGAGCTGGGGCGCGGTACCAGTACGTTTGACGGTATCTCCATCGCCTGGGCAATTGTGGAATATCTGCACAACAGAGCCGGTTTGAAGCCCAAAACGCTCTTTGCCACGCATTACCACGAACTAAACGAATTGGCGGATGCGCTCCCTAATGTGTACAACTTTAATGTATCGGCCAAGGAGGTGGATGGGGAGATGATTTTCCTGCGCAAGCTGGTGGCGGGCAGCAATGAGCACAGTTTCGGTATTGAGGTGGCTAAGTTGGCGGGCTTGCCGGCACCCGTGGTGGCTCGCGCCAAGGATATATTGCGTTCGCTCGAATCCGAACGCGTGGGCGGAAACTTAGATGTAAAGCTGCCCAAAGGTGCTAAACGCAGCAATAAACAGCCTAAAACGCGCCGAGAAGATGGCTTCAGCCTATCGCTTTTTGATATATCCGATCCGCAACTGCTCGCTCTCCGTGACGAACTGCAGGCTACCGATATCAATTCCATGACACCCTTAGAGGCGCTTAACACGCTGAGCCGACTGAAAGCAATCCTCAACAAATACTAACTGCGCCCTACCTTCACCCCGACCGCTCCCTACCCTCGCCCCGACTACCCCCTTCCTTCGCCCCGACTACCCCCTTCCTTCGCCCCGACGGCTCCCTACCCTCGTCCCGACCGCTCCCGATCCGTTGCCCCGCTCCTCCCATACTATCAGAGCCGAGGATGGGAGGAAACGGAGCGTTTGTATAGTGCGGTCGGAGAAAACTCTATAGACTTTCTGAAAATACTCTATAGACTTTCTCGGAAAACTCTATAGACTTTTTGGAAAAACTCTATAGACTTTCCTCGGACACCCTATAGACTTTTCCCAGACACCTCCGAACAAACGCTCGGACAGCATAGGAACAACGATTTGTTCGTATGGGAGAACCGCTCCGTTCCCATCGTACAAGCGCACCGTCCCCTCCGCAGAAAAGGGCACGAAGGTGCGCTGCGGGGGTGGTGTGCGTATGGTGTGTGAGTGAGAAAGTGTGCAGACGCGGGAGCGAAGGTGCGCTGCGGAGGGGG
>CABTZX010000039.1 GCA_902489445.1 uncultured Bacteroidales bacterium | reverse complement strand
GTCTATAGACTTTTCTCCGACCGCACCATACAAACGCTCCATTACCTCCCATCCTCCGCTCCATTGCTATGGGACAACCGCTCCGCTTTCTCGGGAGGGTCAAGCCTTTTACTCGAGACAACAAGCTTGATTTCAAGGTGAGCAGTGGCTCAATTGTTCGGTACAACCGATTCGTTGCCCTGGAACAGCTACTCAGACATCTAGGAAGGAATGAGCCGTTTCTGCAGGAGAGCGGTTCGTTGCCATAGGATAAATGATTTGATTGCTCAGGAGGAGGGAGCCGATACCTTGGGGTAAGTGCTCGGGTGGCTCGGGAGGGACGAGTTGAGGGCAAGGAACGAATGCGCCGGTTGCTCGGCTAAGTCGGTACGCAAGTCGGCTTTCCTCCTACCGCTTCAGGGGTAATAGCTCGGCAAGAGATAGGGAGGAGGTGGCGGCGACAGGATAGACATTTATTCGGCAGAAGGCAGAAAAAGCGTACCTTTGAAGGAAGAAAAAGAAGAAAGAGGCGTACAAGCAAACGGGAATCTATATAAGTTCGAGGGAAACGGGGCGCATCGCGGCTCGGGATTCCTCTGCTCTGCTTTCCCGATGCACTACAGAAACGGACGGCAACACACGCAGCAACGAACCGGAGTGTACGCAGAAAAGGAATAGAGACGTATGAGAGATCCCGCAACCCTATCACGATATATTGACCAACCGCTCTTCCATATGATCGGAACAGAAGCGGATAAGCTCGGCGTAGATGCCTATCTAGTGGGCGGTTACGTGCGCGATTTGCTCCTGGGACGAGCAACGAGTGATATCGATGTGGTATCGGTTGGACGCGGTATCGACCTAGCGCGAGCCGTACACGAAGCGTGGGGCAAGGGCGCGCACATCAGCGTTTTTGCCAACTTCGGCACGGCACAGGTGAAGAAAAGGGGCATTGAGCTGGAGTTTGTGGGCGCTCGGCGCGAAAGCTATCGGCGCAATAGTCGGAAACCGATTGTGGAAGACGGTACGCTGGAGGAAGATCAGGCGCGACGGGACTTCACCATAAACGCAATGGCTCTGTGTCTCAATGCAGGTCGCTTCGGGGAACTGCTCGATCCCTTCTACGGATTGGCGGATTTGCAGGACTGCGTGCTGCGTACACCACTTGATCCGGACGTAACGTTCAGCGACGATCCGCTCCGAATGATGCGCGGTATTCGCTTCGCCTCCCAGTTGGGCTTTTTCTTGGATGAGTACACCTACGACGGTATTGTACATAACGCATCGCGGATCGAAATTGTTTCAATGGAGCGCATCACCACCGAACTGAACAAGATTATGCTGTCTCCTAAGCCCTCCATCGGGTTGGAGCTGCTGGAACGTACCGGACTAATGAAGATTCTGCTGCCGGAACTGCTGGCACTGAAGGGTACCGAAATCGTGGAAGGCAAGGGGCATAAGGACAACCTCAACCACACATACGCGGTTGTGGATAATGTGGCGAAGCGAAGTGATAACCTCTATTTGCGCTGGGCTGCCCTGATGCACGACATTGCCAAGCCGGTAACCAAGCGATACGACCGACGGACGGGCTGGACCTTTTACAACCACGACTTCGTGGGTGCAAAGATGACGAAAAAAATGTTCCGCAGATTGAAGCTCCCATTGGATCAGCCTTGCAAATATGTAGAGAAGATGGTCGGCCTGCATATGCGTCCGGCACAACTTGCCGATGAGGGTGTAAGCGACTCCGCTATACGCCGTTTGCTCTTTGATGCCGGGGACGATATCGATGATCTGATGCAACTTGTTGAGGCAGATATAACGAGCAAAAACCCGATCAAGGTACGCCGCTACTTGGATAACTATGCGGTTGTTCGCCTAAAGCTGACGGAAATTGAGGAAAAGGACCGCATCCGCAACTTCTCGCCACCCGTTTCCGGGACAGAGATTATGGAGTACTTCGCGCTCAAACCTTCGCGACCGGTGGGTGAACTGAAGGAAGCGGTGAAAACGGCAATCTTAGACGGGGTGATCCCTAACGAGCATGACGCCGCGTGGGACTTTGTACTCAAGGAAGCGGAAAGGATGGGGCTAAAGCCGGCGGACCATGCATAACCACGCGCATAGTACTAAAGCATCGGCACTTCCGTTGGCATTTGCGCTGGCGCTGGCGTTTGCCGTTACGGAGCTGGTGGGTGGCTTACTCTCGTCCAGTTTAGCATTAATTACAGATAGCTACCATGCGGCGGGCGATGCGCTCTCTATCGGCATCGCGTGGATGCTGGAGCGGATTAGCCAACGCAAGGAAGATGCGCGCTTCCCTTTCGGGTACAGACGCTTCTCGCTCTTGGGCGCACTCTTCGTATCAATAATGCTCTGCTTTGCTTCCATCGAGATGATTATCCATGCGGCTGAGCACCTTGGCCCGAACGCTTGTGCCACAGAGGCGAAGCCACTCGGTATGTTGCTGGTGGCACTAATCGGCATTTTGCTCAAAGGGTATGCTGCTTACCGGCTTAGCGCGGGACGATCGCTAAACGAACGCGCCGTGCGTCTCCACATGTGGGCGGATCTTTACGGATTGTTTGCCGTTGCCCTGTCGGGTACCGTGATGCTGTTCGTTGAAGTGGGAGCCCTGGATGCGGTTCTTTCAATCCTTATTGCGCTGTGGATATTATGGAATGCCCTCCGAACGCTTTGGCAAACGCTCTACATACTTATGGAAACAACGCCCAAAGGGCTATCTCCTGATGTGCCAGCGCAGCTGATTGTTGCTCTCAAAGGTGTAGCGCGGATTGAGAACGTGCGGCTGTGGTCGCTGGATGGAGAGGAACACTTGATGACCCTCGCGGTACAACCCGCTCCGGAGATCTGCTCCGATGACGCCCGACTTGAATCACTTCGAACGGAGATCTGCCACGCTGTGAGCGCACTGCATATCCGCATCGTGGCGATTGAGTGGCTACACTGAATCACTCTCAGAAACCCTTACCGAAAAAGGTATATAAGTTTGGGATGAGAGGTATATAGATTTCGAGCAAAAGGTATATAAGTATCAGACGAAAGGTATATACCTTTTGCGGATGGGAATAGATCAGCTTTTGCGGCCGCAGTAGTCCGCAAAGGGACAGAAGGTGCAGGCGTTGAACGAATCGGTCGTTTGAGTGATGGGAGTGCTTGCGTCGAACATTTCGTTCAATACGGCTACAAGCCGCTTTTGAAACTAACTAGTTGTTAGAAAAGCCGAGTCCCTAACAAAGGAACTCGGCTCATTTTCAGTTTCGCTGTGGTATATTACGTTTAGTGTACGCGAACTTTGTAACTCTTATTCATATAGGTTACAAGGTAGAAGCCCTCAGGCAACTGAACAGTGAAATTGGTTTGCGTACTTGTATACAGTTTGATTCCGTCTAACGAGTATATAGCTACGGGACTCGCCTGCGGAGTAACTATCGTAAGTGCTCCAAGCCGAGAAATGATGGATGGTACGGAAGTTTGGACATCTTCTGCAGCTTGCCCTTCTAACTGAACTACTTTCAGGAAGTCACACCAACCAACAGCTGTATTTTCTTTGTATTTGGCAAGGCTACCTGAGGGAACCTGAAGTTGCGTTTTACGAACCATCTTGTCACTGAAAGGTTCTACATATTCATCATCTTCATCCTTAAGTAATTTGGGAGGTTCCTCAGCATAAACGCGTAGCACGCTCTCGGACGAACTTTCCATTGTTTCACAAAGATTGAAGACTGCATCATCAATGTTTTTACATCCCTTGCCGAATGATACGAAGCTTAGCTTTTTGCAATCATCAAAACAACCACAAGGAATAGTTTCTACACCATCAGGTATTTTGATGGAACGGATATTAGTTCCGCTAAACGCATATGCTCCTATTGTCTTAAGGGTTGAAGGCAATTCAAAGCTGTAGGCACCGTATCCTCTATAATCCTTTTCGACAAATTTATTTTCGTATAATACCATCATAGCCTTGGCTCCGATAGCTTCAATGCCTTCAGGAATCTTAATGGGAGCAGTGTCCTTTGTATAAAGTAGAGAAACAAGTTTCTTTTCGGTTTTGTCAACCAAGCCCCGTCCGTCAAGTATTGTTTCAAAGCGTTTATTTCCTTCAGCCACTTCAAATTGTTTACACTCACTCATTAATATAAATGCTGAACCATCGACTATTGTTTCAACAGTAGAGGGAATGCGTAGCGTTTTCAGTCCGAAACATTTGTGGAAAGCCTTCGCTCCTATTTCCTTCAAACCTTCGTTCAAAGTGAGTTCTGTGAGGTATTCACAATATTCAAATGCGCCGGTGGCTAATCGTTCCACCGTAGAAGGTAGTACAACAGAAGTAACTGATTTGCGATAACCCGGATACTTGACCACCTCTTTCATATCCTTTGTGTATAAAGCTCCATCGTGATTTGAATAGAGTGTATTTTCGGTATCTACGGTAATGCTTTCAAGATCATAGCACTCAACAAAAGGATCTTTACCTGCTTTCTTGAGCCCTTTCCCAATGGTAAGGCTAGTAGCCGGAAGTATCTTGCTGAAGCAATAATCTCCTATTTCTTCCACTCCGTCCGGTATGTTGATTGCCTTTAGCCATGTTCCCCAAAAGGCACGATCGCCAATATATTTAACCGTAAGAGGTATTTTGATCTCTTCCAAGTCAAAACAACAGAAAAAGGCAGCCGGTCCTATTTCTGTTACAGTGTACGTATTTCCCTTATAGGTAATTGTAGAAGGGATTTCCATATTATCGCGGTACATATCGTCTCCTACTCCGTTGCAAGGTGCCACACCTACGGTCTTTTGCGATTCATCGATCATGTAGTAGTAAAACTTATCTACCATGAACTTATCCCTGTAGTTGGGACGAGGACGCGATAAAGCAGAGGAACCCGCTTTAGTCTCGGTTGGAGAGCTCACATTCGTTTGTGCTCCGATACTTGCTGCTCCGGAAAGAATCAATCCGAGCATTAAAGAAATGGTAATCTTTTTGTTCATATCCTTTACTTTATAAGTTGAACTTTCATCTCCTCTGTTTGTAAAGCAAACCTATTGCTCATCTGTCGACTGCAAATTTAATAATTCAAATGAAATAAACAACATAATTGAACAAGAATATACAGAACAATAGTAAAAGGTATATAAGTTTAAGATGAGAGGTATATAGGTTTCGAGCAAAAGGTATATAAGTTTCCGACGAAAGGTATATACCTTTTGCGGATGTGAATAGATCAGCTTTTGCGGCCACAATAGTCCGCAAAGGGACAGAAGGTGCAGGCGTTGAACGAATCGGTCGTTTGAGTGATAGGAACGGTTGCGTCGAACATTTCGTTCAATACGGCTTCAAGCCGCTCTTGAAAGCGCACTTTGTAATCGTGGGATAGGAAATTTTCAATTTTCTCCTTATTCTTTCCGACTCCTTTGCTCAGCCTCGCATCGTAATTTTCGGGATCTTTTCTCATTTCGGGCAGTAGGTATAGCGCCGGGCGAATCGCCTCTTTCGCTCCGTATGGTTGCTTTGTCGCGATTCCGAGACTATATAGGAATAACTGCGAGATGCCCTCAGCTCCGCGCGCCTTCCATATATTATCCCATTTGGTAAAGGAGGTATCGTCCGCTCCGGTCTTATAGTCAATGATGCGAAGCGGACCATTGGGACCACCGATCCGATCCAACCGGTCGATAATAAAGTTGAAAGAGACCGTTTTACCGGAAAATTCATAGTTAAAAGTGAACTTTTTCTCTAGATCCACGATGTATAATCCGTCCGTATAGGTTGCGTCGTGTTGCAGGATGGCACGTACGTATTGCAGCGCGGCATCCGCATAAATGCGGTGAATGCCTTTCAGTTCGTTTATTTTTGAGTTAGTTCCGAAGACGATTTCACGATATTTATTTTCAACCTTTTTGGTGAGGTCAGCATCTAAGGACAACATTTTCTCCAAATCGTTAGGCATAAGCATCTTCGATTTATAACCCTCATAAAGCTGTTCCATCGTTTGATGCACAATGAGCCCGAAGTCAATCGGAGTAACAATATCATCGCTTTCCAACGTATCTTCTATACCTTCCACATAATGCAGATAGAAGCGAAGCGGGCAACGCACCCATTTATTAAGCGCACTGGCAGATAGGCATTTTTCCCCCTTGTTCGTGAGGTAGGCGTTTAACTTATTGTTTATTTCAGAGGTGCGTTGGATAACAATATTTTTGTTCGGTACGCTTGCCGAAGGAAGTGGCACAAAGCTCTCTTTCAAGCGCAAATCGGTTAGAAAACGAATCTGCTTGATGTAGCGCGAAGGCTCGGAATCGGCATTATCCTCCACAAGGAGATAACAGCGCTGCGCCGTGCCTATCAGACGGTAGAAGTGGTATGCCTCAATCTTTTCGCGCGTTCGGTAGGTAGCCAATCCGTATGCTTCACGCAAAGAATAGGGAATGAAACTACTGCCGTGCGGCATTCGACGCGGAAGAATGCCCTCATTGGCATTCACTATTATGAGATAAGGGAATTGTAGTAGACGCGATTCCAGAAAGCCCATTACCTGAAGCCCTTCCAAAGGTTCACCCTCAAATCCGACCTTAGCCGATTCCGTCAGTTTAAGGATAAGTTTTACCGCTAACGAAATGGGAACATCTTGTCCGATCAAGGGAAGCATATCCTTAATGCGAATCAGCACTTTCCGGTACTGATAGGCAAATTCCGATTCTATTTCGCGATGTTGCGTTAGCTCATTCGTATCCTTCTGTGCCTCTTCGGGTTCGGATTCGTCAGGAATAAGACTTTCACCATACGTGTCCACTAAAGCTACTAGTGCTTCAATAAGCTTATCTGCCGTTAGAGGGGGATTATTGAGCAATGTGACAAAAGAATTTGACGGCAGGGAGGACTCTTCCGTATTTTGGAATAACGATTGTGGCGTTACCTGCATGTATGGATACTTGAACTTTGACAGAATTTCTTCGCAAAGCTCGGAACCTATATAGGTTTGTGACAAAGGATGGAGTAACAAGCTCTGAAGTTGTTCCGCCATATACACAATGTAGCCTTCTTTGTGGCGGCTGCGCTCAAGTAGCTGCAAATAGTAGTAGATCCACGAAGAAATGTTTGCTTGCGACAGGGGAACACCCATCGTTACGTTCAACAACTGACCCTCACTCGCCAAAGCACGGAGCAAAGGAGTGAGCTCGTTTTCGTCCGGACAAATTATCGCTGTTTTCAGGTCGGTAACCGCCTCCGTGTCCTTTTTCTTAATTTGGTCGGATAAATCTTTAGCAAGCATATACCGTGCCGTGGCAGAGCTAACGGATAATACTTCTATTTGAGGTTTTTCCGCGGAATTAGGGGACGATAAAACCTCGCCACCAAAGAAATCCTTGTTTTCTCTTGTTACGCGCTTAATTTCGCTGCCAATAAACCCTTCCGGATTATTTTCCTCGCTGAACAATGTGGGGACTTCTTCCCAATAGAATTGTACCTCATATTCGGTTTCTTCCTTAAATCGATGGAGCATTTTCTTTTGGGCAGGCGTCAATGCGTAAAGGCCGGCAAATACAAAACGCGTTACGTTAGGAAACTTTTTCCTGAATCGCTCGCGAATATCGTCCGTTTTCGCTTCAGAAGCGGTTCGAACAACCATACCATCATAACCGATACACTTGTCAGTAAGTACGGAGCAATAACGAGGCAACAGCTTATCCATCATCTCTAAAAACGACAAATAGTTATGCTCCTGCTTCTTGTTACTATCAATATGTCCCCAAAAGGATTCTATCGTCTTTCGTTGCTCGTCCGTCAGATAATCTAAGGTAGATAGCTCGTCCAACCCCTTAATATTGTGGAAGATCTGTTCCCTTGGAACTAATGCATTATCAATATCGTTGTAGTCTGTCAATATCTTGGTACACTGATCCAAATAAAGTGCAGCATTATCAGGTTCAAAAGCTCTATTCTGCTCTATGAACCACTGCTTCATCGTAGCATACAGCATACCGGTAAGCGTTAGATCGTCAGCTTTTGTTAAGCCACTTTGAATCTCACTAAACTCCTGAATAGTAGTAGTGATCGGCGCAAAGCAAGTTTTCCGGATACGCTTGGAAAGTGCGTACTGAAAGAATAGCCCCGCACGCTTGGAAGCAAATACGTAACAAGTTGACGGAAAGTATTTAGGATCAGCTTTATAAGCCTTTTCCGCGAGCATATCTAAGAAGCCTTTTGCCATAGGAATCAATTAAAAAGTAAAATTGTCAATAGGTTATTGCACAAATGTAGTGCCATCCCGGGGACAATACTTCCCGAAAGTTGCTTTAAATAGCCAAATGCGAGCCCCCAAACCCAAATAGGCAGAAGTTTATCGGGAGCTCCGTGTAGTAGCGCAAACAGTAATGCGGTAATCAGAATGCCGGCATGAATAGTACCGGTGATACCAATGAGCAAAGGTTGCAATGCCCCTCTCATAAATAGTTCTTCGCAGAAAGCCGCCAACAGCACTACTACCGAAATGCGTAATAGAATGGTGCCTGCGCTTTTATCTGTCAATATTAGTTGTTCGGCTTCAGCTGCCTTACGGCTCATCGCACGAAGATGCGCTCCAAACTCGCCTCCCATATGCTCAATTGCAAGCTGATTCAGTTGCGCGCTGCTCCATAGTAATAGTACTAATAGAAATAATCCGAGCAAAAAGACTATTCCAAACGGCAAGCCGAATAACCGCTTTGGGAAGCGAGGTTTGCTCAGCCCCAACCAAGCTGCGCTAACACCACCACACGAAACATAGGTATAAACGTATGTGGATATACCGAACAGAAATAGGGTGTATAAGCCGGATTGCACCAATCTGCGCATTGTTTCATCGGGAACCAAAGCTCCCAGCCACTCCGAAAGAGGAGAAACCAGTGCAAAGCACAGCACAAACGCCAATGCAAGCACAAAAAGTCGGCGAACCGCTTCCTGCTTATCCAAAGGAATTACATTAGGCTTCGTCCGCCTCATCCTGCTTTTTCAATAGATCCTCAATTACGATAGGATAATAAAGATATTCTAAGCGATGAATACGTTTGGCAAGCCGTTCGGGAGTATCGTCTGGCAATACTTTACAGCGTGCCTGGCAGAGAATGGTTCCATGATCATATTGCTCATCTACAAGGTGAATGGTTATACCGCTTTGTGCTTCTCCCGCTGACAAAACGGCACGATGAACATGATCGCCGTACATACCTTTTCCTCCATATTTAGGGAGCAATGCCGGATGCAGATTAACGATGCGTTGTGGAAAGGCTGCTAATAATCCGCTGCCTATTTGCCCTAAAAAGCCAGCCAAAACGATCAAATCAATTCGTTCGGATTGAAGAAGCTCCACAACGTTATCACCGAATTTAATTTCCTCCTTGGTAAACGCCTGCGTGCTGATTCCCAATTCTCGCGCCCGTGCTACAGCTTCGCACGCTGCATTATCGGTAATTACTATCGCCACGCATACACCTGTTCCTTCAAAGTATCGCGCAATATGCACCATATTGGTGCCGTGCCCCGATACAAATACCGCTATTCTTTTTCCTTTTAAACTCATATTTCAGCGCACATTACAACTCTTCTTGTGCAGTTATTTCGCATAAAGTAGCACTAAATAGTGCTCTGCCAAGAAATTATTCCTTACCTTTGTGCAAAGATAGAGGAAAATGCACTACTTAACTGTAATGGCCGTTTCCTCAAAAAACAGAAAAGAACCATAAACGAGAGTAAGAGATCATGACAGAACAGGAAATTCAAGAACAAGTGTTCGAATTGGTAGCCGACAAACTTAGCGTCGAACCGAGCCAAATTACAATGGAAGCCAACTTCACAACCGACTTGGGTGCCGACTCATTGGATACCGTTGAGTTGATGATGGCTTTCGAAAATCAGTTTGATATGACTATCCCCGACGAGGAAGCCCGTTCCATCAAAACGGTGGGTGATGCAGTCGAATACATTAAAAATCACGCTAAGTAACTACAATGGAGTTTAAACGGGTAGTAGTAACAGGCTTGGGAGCACTCACTCCCGTAGGCAACTCAGCTCCCGATACGTGGCGCAGCCTGCTTGAAGGCAAAAGCGGTGCCGCTCCGATTACGCTTTTCGATGCTTCTAAGTTCCAAACACGCTTCGCTTGCGAAGTAAAGAACTTTCAGCCCGAAGAGCACTTTGATCGTAAAGAGGCACGCCGTTACGACCGCTATACACAGTTTGCTCTGGTAGCTGCCAAGGAAGCGTTGCAGGATTCCGGGCTCGATCTGGACTCGATGAACAAGGATACGGCCGGGGTTATTATCTCTGCCGGTATTGGTGGACTTCGCACTTTTGAGGAAGAAGTGATGTTGTACGATCCCGAAAGGGGGCCGCGCTTCAATCCCTTCTTTATTCCCAAAATGATTAGCGATATCGCCGCCGGGCTGGTTTCCATCACGTACGGATTCCACGGACCGAACTACTCCACGGCATCTGCCTGCGCCTCCTCAACCAACGCAATCATCGATGCGGCCATTATGATCCGTCTCGGTAAAGCTGAAGTGATGGTGGCCGGTGGTAGCGAAGCTGCCGTAACTGCAGCCGGTATCGGTGGATTTAACGCCATGAAAGCCCTCTCTACACGTAATGATGAGCCGCAAAAGGCAAGCCGTCCATTTAGTAAAAGTCGCGATGGTTTTGTTCTTGCCGAAGGATGTGCTATCCTCATTCTGGAGGAATTGGAGCATGCTAAGGCTCGTGGCGCTCATATATACGCCGAGCTTGGGGGATTTGGCTTATCCGCGGATGCGTACCATCTTACCGCAAGCCATCCCGAGGGATTGGGCGCTAAATTGGTAATGCAGCGCGTACTTGAGGATGCCAACCTGAAGCCGGAGGACATTGACTATATCAATGTGCACGGAACCAGTACCCCCGTGGGAGACGCTAGCGAAGCGAAAGCCATTTTGAGCGTTTTTGGTGATTCGGCTTACAAACTGAACATTAGCTCTACTAAGTCTATGACCGGCCACCTATTGGGGGCTACCGGGGCTTTGGAAGCGTTAGTTGCCGTAAAGGCAGTGGAAGAAAATATCATTCCACCCACTATCAATCACGAAGAAGGGGATGAAGATCCCGATATCGATTCGCGATTGAACTTTACGTTTGGCAAGGCGCAGAAGCGCGAAGTGAGGAACGCCATATCCAATACATTCGGCTTCGGTGGGCACAATGCCAGCATCTTGTTCAAAAAGTACACCGAATAACAGCAAAGTTTGTACCACAACAAAGAGCGGTGAATAGTGCGATTACGTACACTTCATCGCTCTCGTTGGATAATTTGTATGCGTCTCTTTAACTTCAGAAAAAAAGCAACCGAACAGCCGGTTGTGGCTCCTGATAAAAGGCAACTTACCCGTATGCTGGGCTTTACGCCTAAAAATATAGGTATCTATTGCCTCGCCTTCATTGATCCCGCTCTCCACGAACCGAATGATCCTGAGCGAATTCGGACAAACGATCGGCTTGAGTTCCTCGGTGATGGCATTCTCGGTATGGTGGTGGCAGATTGGCTCTACCACAAGCATCCCGATTGGAATGTGGGAAAGCTCGCCTCTGAGAAATCAGCCATTGTATCGCGCTCGGTGAGCAATCGAATTGCCGGACAACTCGGCATTGGGGAAATGCTTCTCTGCAAACCCAATTCGCCACTCAATAAGGATAGTGCCGGCAATGCATTGGAAGCTATTATCGGTGCCATATTCATCGATCGCGGAATGACCTATGCCAAGCAATTTATCCTTGAAAAGATGCTTCCTCTGTACTACCGAATTGCCGATGAAAACAGCTCTATTGTAATCAATTACAAGGGAGATCTGCAAATCTGGGCGGATAGGCGCAACATCACACTTCACTATAAAACTGAAAAGGGACGCAAAGGTTTTATCGGTACGCTTAGTATCGGCTCAAAGATCATTGCATCCGGTATTGGCAGAACCAAGAAGGATGCTGAGCAAGATGCCGCGAGACTCGCTTGCGCCGAACTCAAAGTGCCCTCTGCCTACCACGTAGCGCACCCTTCCGAATCGGCTCACTAACGAGTCACCCTACGGCTCCGAAGCACCGCAGTACCTGCACGCTCACACCGCTTACCTTTCTCCTTTCTCCTATCTTCTGTCTACCGGAACTTATCGAGATCCATCAGATCTTACCTTATCTCATCTAATCCGATCGACTCCGATTAATTCCGATTGATATTGGTTGGGTCTGATTGCCTCCAATAACCTATTAGCAATGTAACTACTGTAAGTACTTTAGTTACTAATTAATGCTATCGGCGTGGGAGTTCACTCTCACTGGAGCTTAAACAATATGTCAAAGAACGCTGTTTCTCGGGGTGGAACATCAGCACCGCTGCGCTAACCATCCGCATTATGCCCATCCACTGACGCTAACTACCAGTAGATGCTAATTCAACTGGTACTAACCACCCGTGGAGGTAATCATCCATTGACGCCACAATCCACTAATGCTAATAATCAACCGGAACTAGCCGTCCGCGGAGGTAAATCATCCACGAACACTAACTGTATTGATGCCAGCATCATCAGGTACTAACCATCTGTGGAGGATAATCATCCAATGAAGCCACCATCTACTGATGTTAATATCAACTGATGCTAACCATCCAAGGATGTTTATATCAAGCGGTACTAACCATTCGTGGAGGTTAATCATCCACTGACGCTACCATCCACTGATGCTAATAATCAGCCGGTGGTAATGTCCGTCGGTGCTTGTGCCCGTAGGCGAGACTACTGTGTCGGAGCTCGCTTGCTCCGCGCCACTACCGCCTATTCCCTGAGGAACGATGCAAAGGTACAACACGGCGCACCCCCCAGGTGTATTAAAGTGTATCGAAGTGTATCAAACTGTATCGTAACGTATCCTAACGTATTAAAGTGTATCAAACTGTATCAAAGTGTTTCGTAACGATTAAAGTGTTTCGTAGGCTATCAGAGTTTATCAGAACTTATCAGAGTTTATCCGATTGATTCCGATTGGTTCCGATCCCCTTTAACGAACATACCGCCCGCACCCAACCATCTCCTGCCCCGATCGCAGCGCACCGTCACCCACCAACCCACGCATGCACCGCCCCACCCCAACGCCTGCACCGCCCCCCTGCGCAACTTCATACTCATTCACCCCTGCTTTTGCCCACTTTTTACCATAGGACCCGCCCCACCCAGCGCACCGTCACCTACCAACCCACGCATGTCCTGCCCCACCCCAGCGCAACTTCATCAAGCAACCCATGTACGTTCGCGCCCTTTTCTACCGAGGGGGCGGAGCTGTTGTACGATGGGATCGGAGCGGTGCTCCCATACGATCAAATCGTTGGTCCCAAGATGTCCAGCGGTTGTACGGAGGTATCTGGGAAAAGTCTATAGAGTATTTCCAGAAAGTCTATAGAGTATTTTCCAAAAGTCTATAGACTTT
>CABTZX010000038.1 GCA_902489445.1 uncultured Bacteroidales bacterium | reverse complement strand
GATACACTTTAATACGTTTCGATACACTTCGATACGTTAGGATACGTTACGATACACTTTAATACACTTCGATACACTTTAATACACTTGGGGGTTGCGGCATGTTGTACCTTTGCAGCACTCATTCCGAATAAAGGCACACGCAAAGGGACGGCTTATTGGCAGAAATACGATAACTTTGCCGAAGCAGTATATAGTATTGGTGGAAAAGGTTATGAAAAGATTGGTATTGTTACGTCACGGAGAAAGCACGTGGAATAAAGAGAATCGTTTTACCGGCTGGACGGACGTCGATCTGAGCGAGAAAGGTGTTGAGGAAGCGCATCGTGCGGGCAAGTTGCTCCGCGCAGAGGGGTTCCACTTCACGATGGCGTACACTTCTTATCTGAAACGAGCCATTAAAACGCTCAACATAGTGCTGGATGAGATGGATCTCGATTGGATTCCCGTGGAAAAAACGTGGAGACTAAACGAAAAGCATTACGGCGCCTTGCAGGGGCTTAACAAAACCGAAATGGCGGAAAAGTATGGCGAAGAACAGGTGCACATTTGGCGCCGTAGCTATGATGTGCCGCCTATGCCTATGGATAAGGAGGACGAACGCAGCCCGTTCCAAGATCCGCGCTATCGAGGCATAAAAGCTGAAGATTTGCCGCTCACCGAATCACTCAAGGAAACGGTGGCGCGCATCCTGCCCTTCTTTAATGACGTTATTCTGCCTTCGCTAAAAACGCATGACGATGTGATTGTAACGGCTCACGGTAACAGTTTGCGCGGCATCGTAAAGGTACTAAAGGGAATCAGCGATGCGGATATTCCCTCATTGAACCTGCCTACGGGCGTGCCCTACCTGTTCGAGTTCGACCAATCGCTCACACTAAAAGGCGACCGCTTCTTAGGTGATCCGGAGGAAATCAGAAAGCTTCAGGAAGCTGTCGCTAAGCAGGGAAGTAGAAAGTAAGTAATCATATTAAAACAACGTAGTATTATGGATTTGACCCATATCGAACATATCGGCATTGCCGTAAAGAGCATTGAAGAAGCACTGCCTTTTTTTGAAGGCGTATTAGGACTCAAGTGCTACAACATAGAAGAGGTACCGGATCAGAAGGTAAAAACCGCTTTCCTCAAAATAGGACAAACTAAGTTGGAGCTTTTGGAACCGACCAGCGACGAAAGCCCCATCTCCGGATTTTTGGAAAAGCGCGGCGAAGGCATTCACCACATCGCCTTTGCGGTACCCAACTCAAGCCAGGTGCTGAAAGAAGCCGGCGACAAGGGCGTTCGGCTGATCGATAAGCAATCCCGCAAAGGCGCCGAAGGGCTCAACATCGGCTTCCTGCACCCGAAAAGCTGCCACGGCTTGCTCCTGGAGCTTTGCGACTGCAAAGACAAAGCCGATAAATAGGATGAAAATCTAATATAAAGAAGGAAAAATACAACCCCATTATGAGTGAACAAGTAGAGAAAATAAAAGAGCTGATCGCCAAACGCGAACAAGCACGCTTGGGCGGTGGCGAAAAACGAATCGAAAAACAGCACGAACGTGGTAAATATACCGCTCGCGAACGTATTGCCATGTTGGTGGACGAAGGCAGCTTCGAGGAAATAGATATGTTCGTAGAGCTTCGGTCGACCAATTTCGGGTTGGATAAGAAAAAGATTCTTGGCGACGGCGTGGTAGTGGGAAGCGGTACCATCGAAGGACGTTTGGTATACCTCTTTGCTCAGGATTTTACCGTGTTGGGCGGTGCTCTGGGCGAAATGCTCGCCAAAAAGATCTGCAAAGTGATGGATCTTGCCATGAAGATGGGTGCGCCCGTTATCGGGTTGAACGACTCCGGCGGCGCACGTATCCAGGAAGGCGTTAATGCGCTCTTCGGTTACGGCGAAATTTTCGAACGCAACATCCTCGCGTCGGGCGTTATTCCGCAAATCTCCGCCATCTTTGGCCCTTGCGCCGGAGGTGCAGTGTACTCGCCGGCTCTTACAGACTTTAACATTATGGTACGGGGAACATCCTATATGTTCCTAACGGGACCGAAAGTGGTTAAAACGGTTACCGGTGAAGATGTCACTCAGGAAGAATTGGGCGGCGCCGATGTACACGCTTCTAAGAGCGGTGTATCCCACTTTGCCGTAGATACGGAAGAAGACGGCATTCGCCTCATTCGTCATCTACTCAGCTTCCTGCCGCAGAATAACCTCGAAGAACCGCCTTACGTGGAATGCAACGACCCCATCGACCGTAAGGAAGATATGCTGAACGAAATTATCCCCGATGAACCCAACAAACCGTACGATATGTACGAAGTGATTGGCGCTATTGTGGATAACGGCGAATTCCTTGAAGTGCACGCCGATTATGCACGCAACATCATTGTGGGATTTACTCGCTTTAACGGTATGAGCGTAGGTTTGGTTGCCAATCAGCCACAAGTAATGGCGGGCAGCTTGGACTGCAATTCGTCGCGCAAGGCGGCACGCTTTGTTCGCTTCTGCGACGCTTTCAATATACCGATTGTCACTTTGGTAGACGTTCCCGGGTTCCTTCCCGGCACGGGTCAGGAATACAATGCCGTAATTACCCACGGAGCCAAATTGCTCTATGCCTACGGCGAAGCAACCGTACCCAAGGTTACCGTTACCCTGCGCAAAGCGTACGGAGGTGCCTATATCGTTATGGGGTCCAAGCATCTGAAGGCGGATCTGAACTATGCATGGCCTTCAGCTGAAATCGCCGTAATGGGTCCCAGCGGTGCGGTGGAAATTATCTTCGCTAAGGAGGTAGCCGCTTCCGAAGATCCCGCCAAAACGGCGTTTGAAAAGGAAGAGGAATACCGCAAGGCGTTTGCTAACCCGTACAACGCAGCTTCCTACGGGTATCTGGATGATGTAATTGAACCGCGCAACACGCGCTTCCGCATTATCCGCGCCCTCGAACAGCTTCGTACCAAAAAGGATACGATTCCTGCAAAGAAACACGATAACGTACCGCTCTAAGCCTATTATGATTTGCAATAAGCAAACTTTGGCTGTTGTACGGATCCTATTGCTCCCGATGATGCTTGTTGCCCTCACAGCGTGTGGCAATAAGCGTCCGAAGGAGGGGCCGGTAGTGATCAACGAAGTACTTGTGGATAACGAAACCAACTTTGTGGATGATTACGGCAATCGGAGCGCATGGATCGAATTGTACAATCGCTCGGCGGCTACGGTGGATGTAAGAGGCTTCTACCTCACTGACGACCGTAACGACCTGCGAAAATACGCTATCCCCAAAGGCGATATACTAACCAAAATAGCCCCTCGCCAGCAACTGCTGTTCCGTGCGGACGGTATGGCGGCAAGAGGCACGCTACACACCAACTTCGAACTGAAGAAGGGTGAGGATAATTTTATCGCTTTGGTTTCCGGCGACGGTAAAACCATTCTGGATAGCGTTACGATTCCCGCCTCGCTCGCTGCCGACCAATCCTACTGCCGTATTCCCGACGGAAACGTTTCTGCTGAGGATAAGGCGGCGAATAACATCTGGAAGGTGGCAGGCCCGGGTGCCAGTGTAGATGCGCCAAAGGTTACCCCACAGGGCAACAACGAGGTCATTGATGCTAACGAAAAGCTGCAAGCGCTGAAACAGAGGGATCCTCACGGTGGCGTGATGACTATCACCGCCATGCTGGTGGTATTCCTCGGGTTGGCAGTGCTTTTCCTCCTCTTTAAGCTTACGGGAAATAGCGCCGTGGCTCTGTCCAAGCGCCGCTTCAACAAAAGCGTAGGGAAGGAGCAGGCATCCTCCGGCAAACTTAGCAATGGAGCCTTTATTCCGGGCGACGTATCCGCCGCTATCGGTATGGCTTTATACGAAGCTATGGAGGAAGCGCACGATACGGAGGACGATGTACTGACGCTCGTTCCCACGGAACGCAAGTATTCGCCTTGGAGCTCCAAAATCTATGGCCTGCGTACACCGCTCGGACCTAAGAAAACGTCTCAGCGAAACAGATAACAATCCTATACGTTATGAGAAAGAAGAAAATAGACGATCCGCTCATTCTGGCAGCTTTGATGGCTCTCTCCGAAGAGCTTGCCGAAACGCCACACGACACGGATATCGCAAAACTTACCATCAAACGAACGAATACCGCTTCCGCATGGTCGCTAAAGACCAACCTGATGCGCGAAGTTCCCACTCGGCTGTATTAGATCGAATCGCATAATCCAAACAAAGAACCTATAACCCACACTACGAAACAGTGTTATGAAGGAATATAAGTACAAAATCAACGGCACCGAATATACCGTTGCTATCAATAAGATAGACGACAAAGAAGCTGAATTGGAGGTGAACGGCACGCCCTTCAATGTAGAAATCCTCACCGAAAAGAAAAAGAAAGCTGCCGCACCCACTATCAAGCGTCCGCAGCCCGCTCAACCGGTGGAAAAGGTTACCAAGCCGGCGGCATCATCAAGCAGGGGTGCTATTAAGGCTCCGCTGCCCGGCGTGATCATTGACGTAGTGGTCAATGTGGGCGACAAAGTGAAGCGCGGTCAAAAACTACTCGTACTTGAAGCAATGAAGATGGAAAATAACATCAACAGCGACAAGGATGGTACGGTAGTCGAAATCAAGGTACGTAAGGGCGATTCTATCCTCGAAGGTACCGACCTCGTGGTAATCGAATAGAGATAAAACCGAATAACCATTATGGGTAGCTTTTGGTCCTTCCTTGGGGAGAATATCGAGACCTTCTACTCTTTTACCGGTTTTGCCAATGCTACCTACCAGCATCTTATAATGATTCTGGTAGGGTTGCTGTTCATCTTCCTTGCCATTCGCTTCGAATTTGAACCGCTCCTCCTGATTCCCATCGGATTCGGGATGCTCATCGGCAATATACCTTTTAAAGATGCGGGTCTGCAGGTAGGTATCTACGAGGAGGGCAGTGTATTCAATATCCTCTATCAAGGGGTCCGACAAGGGTGGTATCCACCGCTTATCTTCCTCGGTATAGGGGCGATGACGGACTTTTCCGCGCTTATTTCCAACCCTAAGCTAATGCTGGTGGGTGCAGCGGCTCAGTTTGGTATCTTCGGAGCCTACATTGCCGCGCTCTATTTGGGTTTTGCACCTAACGAAGCCGGTGCTATTGGGATTATCGGTGGTGCGGACGGACCTACCGCCATCTTCCTCAGTTCCCGGCTCGCACCCGAATTGATGGGGGCAATTGCCGTTTCCGCCTATTCGTATATGGCGCTCGTGCCGATTATCCAACCGCCTTTTATGCGTCTTTTGACTACTAAAAAGGAACGCTTAATCCGCATGAAGCCGCCTCGTGCAGTATCCAAAACGGAAAAAATCATCTTCCCTATAGTGGGGTTGCTGCTGACGGCTTTCTTAGTACCGAGTGGCTTGCCTCTGCTCGGGATGCTCTTTTTCGGAAACCTATTGAAAGAGAGTGGCGTTACCAAACGTCTTGCCGATGCGGCTAAGGGCCCGATTATCGATATCGTAACCACCCTTTTGGGGCTCACCGTAGGAGCATCTACACAAGCCACCGAGTTCCTCACCGGTAAATCGGTAATGATATTCGGGCTTGGTGCCTTCTCCTTTATCATAGCCACCTGTGCCGGCGTGCTGTTTGTGAAGATTATGAACCTTTTCCTCAAACCGGGGAATAAGGTTAATCCTCTGATTGGTAATTCCGGTGTGAGTGCCGTTCCCGATTCGGCGCGTATTTCGCAAATCGTTGGGCTCAAATATGACCCAACCAACTACCTGCTGATGCACGCTATGGGACCGAATGTGGCCGGGGTGATTGGCTCCGCCGTGGCTGCCGGGGTGCTGCTCGGCTTCCTGGGCTAATCCAACTGACCTCGCCGGACTGAGCCAATTAGCACGGCGATGAACTAAACCTGCTCTATTCAAGCTCCAAAGCTATAATAGAGCGTTCCGAACAGCTTTCATTTTTTCATTTGTATCCCCGATCCGGACTTACGCCGGGTCGGGGATTTTCTTCTGATACTATCTATAGCTTTTAGTCCGTTCTTACTCGCTACAAATATCTATCCCCACGAATTCTCCGAATTTTACTATGGATCTTTCTCTATAAAGAGCTAAAAAGGCACCCCGATATGTTCGGAGTGCCTTGTGCTTTCGTTCGCTTGGATTAGAAGTTTGTCCTACTCGTTTAGCGACGAATACCAAGCTTAGCAATCAATGCGCGGTAGCGTTCAATATCCTTTTTCGCTACGTAATCCAGCAGACGACGACGTTTACCTACCAGCATCTTCAGGCTACGCGCCGTGGCGTGATCCTTAGGATTTTGCTTTAAATGTTCGGTAAGATGCGCTATACGATACGTAAAAAGAGCCGTTTGGCTTTCTACACTGCCGGTATCTTCAGGCTTTGCCCCATACTCGGTAAAGATTTCCTTCTTTTTTTCGGAATCCAAATACATGTTTGTCTATTCTACTACTAACTAAACTACTGTATTGTGGCTGCTTATACCGCCACAAACTGGGTGCAAAGGTAGCAATTTATTTGAAAATAAGGATCCGTATGAATCATTGCCGTCTGCCTTTTTCCCGAAAAAAGAAGTAGGGAATTTGAGCAGAAAGCCCCAATCCCCCACTTCGTTAGCCTGTTGGCGCGTTTTAACGTGCGCGTTCCAGTTCAACCGTAAAGTGCCGCATTACGGGCAATTCCTTTGTAATTACAAAGCCGTGAGTAACCTGTTCACGCCGATCATAAACATTTTTCATGGCGGCGGCAATTACTTCCATATGATTATTGGTATACGTGCGACGCGGAATGGCAAGGCGGAGCAATTCCAACTTGGGATAACGATTTTCGCGCGTAACCGGATCACGATCCGCAAGCAACGTTCCAATTTCCACCCCACGGATACCGGCTTCCAAATAAAGCTCTATAGCAAGCGTTTGCGCAATCAACTCTTCCTTGGGAACATGCGTAAGCACTTTTGGTGCATCAATAAAGAGTGCGTGGCCACCTGCGGGACGCTGGTAAGGAATGCCGTATTCATCGAATTTAGAAGCGAGGAATTCGACCTGCTTGATACGCGTTTCGAGCGTATCGAATTCAGTTCCTTCGTTCAAACCTTCAGCGAGCGCATTCATATCACGACCGGACATACCTCCGTACGTGATAAACCCTTCGTTCATCACACAGAACATCTGGCACTTACGCCAAAGCGCTTCATCACGGAAAGCCACAAATCCGCCCATATTAACGATGGCATCCTTTTTGCTGCTCATCGTCATTATGTCCGCATACGAAAGCATTTCGCGTGTTATTTCCTTGATCGATTTATCCGCATATCCGGCTTCGCGCGTTTTGATGAAATAGGCGTTTTCGGCAAAGCGAGCACCATCGATTTGGAGCAGAACGCCATATTTGTGGCACAGTTCGCTCGTTTCGCGGATATTCTTCATGCTCACGGGCTGACCGCCGGCAGTGTTATTGGTAATGGTCAGCACCACACAGGGGATATCCTTGCGGTCACGCGACTTAAGTGCTGCTTCCAATTTGCCGAGATCCATTTCGCCCTTGAAGGGAAGTTCCCGTTGCGTATCGGCAGCTGCATCAATCGTGCAGTCCAATGCGATAGCCTTGCGGAATTCGATATGCCCTTTTGTGGTATCAAAGTGCGAGTTGCCCGGAACGAGGTCACCCTCCTTCAGGATCGTCGAATAGAGTACATTTTCCGCAGCACGTCCCTGATGAGTGGGGAGGAAATAGTCGAATCCGAGGATATTTTGTATTGCTTCCTTGAGATTGTAATAGGAAGAGGCTCCGGCATAGCTTTCGTCCCCAAGCATCAAAGCGCTCCATTGCCGATCGCTCATAGCACCGGTTCCCGAGTCGGTAAGCAGATCGATATAGACCTGATTGCTCTTTAGGTTGAAAAGATTGTACTTTGCCGCTTTAATCCACGCTTCGCGCTCTTCGCGCGTACTCCGCCGAATGGGTTCCACCATCTTTATGCGGTACGATTCTGCAAAAGGTAATTCCATTATGTTTCTTTATTATGTCTTGTTCTCTTAGCTATTCAAGGCGCGTACGGAAGCAACCGGCAGCCACTTTCATCCCACGCACTCTTGCAAAGATACGAAAAGAAAGCAGAAACTTTGTTGTATAAGTATCTAACCCTTCTCTTTATCTCCCGAAAAAGGCATATACCTTTGCTCAAAAGGTATATACGTTTCCGCTGAGAGGTATATACATTTCGATAGAGAGGTATATACCTTTCAAAAACGCTGAAGGAGCCTTTGGATCAAGAGGAATGCTCTCGGCGCGCTCGAACTCAGTAGCTGACCCCCAACCGAATGCCCATTTTAGGCTTATCGCGTCCGGGCGACGGGGTGAGTTGCATCACGAATCGGAGCGAAAAGAGCTGAAAAATATTCTCTACGCCCGCTCCCATTTCCAAATAACAATGGTTATTCATCCGCACGGCATCGCCGGTGATCCGACCAGAGTGCATCTGTTGTACCGGATCGGGATAGGGTGGCGTTGGGCTGCCGAGCATGCTTTGCTCATACGGATAAGAGAGGGGCATTCCGTTGAGCGAACGCTGCGCCGGATCGGGATAAGGGGTTGTGGGGCCGCTGAGGGGTTTCTGCGATGAACAATCGCCCCAAAATCCGGAAAGGGAGAGCACTTCGGTCAGGCGCAATCGGTTCAGTAGCGGAATGCGGTTCAGCAAAAGTCCGGGCGCGTGCCAACTAAAGGCGAACGCGAGCCGTTTATCCGCCACATACTCCCCTGCTTTCAGCAACTGAAACAGGCCATCGCCAAGGAAAAAGGAGCCGTTCGCTTCGGGTATAAACAGGTCGAAATCGTGCGTAGTACCGCACTTTATGCCGAGTGCAACGTTTGCATCCACAAAACCGACCATCGAAAGAGGAATGCGACCGGTACAGATCAGATCAAAGGATGCGGAGGAGAAGCGGTTTCCGGCGAACTTATTCGGCAAAAATTGTGCTTCCAATCGGCATTTGGGTAGTGTTGCGGAGAGGTCGATCAGGCTCTTTTCGCCCAACAATCCCCTTTCCACCGAACGGAAGGGTCGATATTCGGTATAAAAAGAGATAACACCCTGTGGCACAAAGCCATAGATTGGCATTCCCTCCTGCCGATATATCGTGGTGCCGGCAGCGCACCGCCGCTTCAGAGTTACCGCTACACCGGCGGAAAATGCGCGGGAAAGATCGCTTTGGAACGACATACGGAGCGCCTCCTCATAGTAGCGGTTCCGCACGGAAAGGTTATTCAGCGTGTACTCGATACCGTCCTTGAGCAAAGGTGGTGTATTGTTCCCCGGCACAAATAGGTCGCTGTAGAGCGTACACTCAAACATTTTCATCGGGAATTCCCACGGGAAAGCGTGCCGGCGCGGTATGCTGTAGCCCGCATGTAGCATAAATTTGGGGCGTTTATCCCTAAATCCGTATGCCAAATAGCCGCTCGCAAACCAATGCGGATGCATCTTAGCAAGGGTCATAAAGCCCACTTTCGTGCGAAAACCCTCTATAGGATTGCCGGAAAGAAGCGCATCCACTGGACCTAACGCGCCATATTGCTCCGAGCGTTGCGTTGTTTTGAAAGGAAAAGTAAGGAAGCCGGTGGTCAACAGTGTACCGGTTTGCATCGCTAAAGAGTAATTTTTTTGCCGATGCAGCAGTTGCATCAAGCGAATTGTCTGCTCCGACGGCTCGGATAGTGGGATAGGTCGCTCCACGATGCCGAATCGATTACCCGTTTGCAGCGTGCCCATTTGCGCTTGCGTGGCAGCGGGCAGAGCGGAAACGGGATTCAGTCGTTCGCGGCTCAGTGCAACTGTTCCGGTGGCATACGAATGTGCTTTCTCCACTACCTCTATTTCGATGTGCACGGGTAAGCCCTCCAAAGCGGTAATCAGTAGGGTAAGACGCGTTTCCGCCGGTAGAAAGAGGCTCGGATTGAGGGAAGCATCAGGTGCATAATGCACTTCGATACGACTTTTTTCACTATAATTAAGGGTACTTTTTTTTGCTATTCGGGCATCAAAAGAGAGGAGCGAAAGCGTGACAGTATCAAGCTTGAGCGCGCCCTCCAAGCCGGGATCAAAGCGATTGTTGGGAGCAAAACGGATCAAGTAGCACATCCTATCGGCTTCCCGCACCGTATCGGCGAGCAAAAAGCGATAGTAACCCGTTGTGGCCAAGGGATGGAAAGGAGTGGGAAACTCCTTATTGAACAGCCTAATGTTGGCTTCGTACGGATCAACCGAGCCGAACATTTTGTTGAGCGCATCGGTCAGGGAGCCAAAATCGATTGTTTCGTCCAAGCCGTTGATGCGTCTGCCGATGGTTTTGATGGGTAATTTCACCCTGCTTTGTGCGGCACAGACGCGCTCTTCCTCCCTCAAAGATATGGGAACAACCCTATATTTATCGAAAAAGCCCGGGCGCGGTTGTAGCTCGGCAATGGAATCCGGGAACAAAAAGATATGCTCGCCCTTGCGCTCAGCTATGGAAATGAGCGTGCGCCGATAGAGCCGGTAGCTCCAATCAGCATATCGATTGATGCGATTATACATTTTTTGTGCCGCGGCGCGGCGCATTATGTCCATTGCGGGATTATTGCGTTTGCCGGGCAGGGGGCGCTCGCCGATCACTTCTACGCCGGGGATGGCGCGATCAAAGGCGTACTCTGCGGAATCCTCCTTAGCCGCGTGCAGCGGAAGGAGCGTCAGCAGTAGCGAAAAGAGGGTAAGTAACGCCCGCTTCATTCGGGTGTTTTGCGCCGACGCGCCGACGGAATGAGCATTTTCTCCCGATATTTGGCAACGGTTCGCCGTGATAACGGATAGCCGAGCGCATCCAATTGGCGCGTAAGGGCATCATCGGTGAGCGGCGCCTGCTTGTTTTCCTCCGCAATCAGCTCTGTGATAAGGTGTTTCACATAACGCGTTGCCACCATCGTACCATCGTTTGCACGAACGCCCTCACTGAAAAAGTGCTTCAGCGGATATACGCCAAAGTCCGTTTCCACGTACTTTTCGTTGCTTATTCGGCTGATGGTGCTCACATCGAACCCAACCCGATCGGCAATATCCTTGAGGATGAGCGGCTTCATATCTCTCAGGTCGCCGCTGCGGAAGTAATCCTCCTGCATGGAAACCACGCTCTCCATCGTCTGCAGGAGGGTATTCCGGCGGCACGATACCATATTGATGAACCAAATGGCGTCTGCCACTTGCTTGCGCACGTATTGCTGCTCGGCGCGCTTCTTCCGGTTTTGCGACAATTGCTCCGCCGAAAGCTCCTTATACGCAGGGGCTACCCGCAGCGAAGGGAGATAATCGTCGTTCAGCGAAACGGTGATATTCTCGCCATCGGCACGCACAATAAAATCCGGAACAATACGATTGGCAACCGCATCGAAGTCACTGCCGAAGCCGTTTCCAGGCTTAGGGTTAAGCGTTTGTATTAGGGCAACCGCCTCGGCGAGCCGCTCTTCGCTCAAACCGCTTGCTTCGCTTATTTTGGCAAAGCGCTTCATGGCAAAATCCTCGAAGTACTTTTCCACTAATATCCGCGCAGCCTCGGTCGCATCAGATTGGTTGAGTCGGTCGATTTGGAGCAGGAGCACTTCGCGCAAATCCCGTCCTGCCACGCCGGGCGGATCGAGCGTTTGCACTTTGCGAATAACCGCTTCAATCTCCTTATCCCCCACTTCGGGAAAATCGTTAAAGAGCAACCAATCGGCTATTTCCCTATTGGTTGCGCGCAAATAGCCATCCTCGGCAATGTTGCCCACAACCAATTCGGCTACGGCTGCCTCCCTTTCGTTCAAATTGAGCGATGGAAGTTGCTCGCGCAAATAGTCACTCAGCAGATCTCTGTCACCGGTGTAATTCGTTTGGTGGAAGCTTTCCGCGTCGTTTTCGTTGTAGTATTGATAGGTGGGATCGTCGTAATAGTCCTCATCTCGCTCTTCGGGGAGCAAATCGTGCCGTTCATCCTCTTCGTGGCGTTGCTCCGCCGGATCAACTTCCGGTTGCGGACCATCCGACTCCAGTGCCGGGTTGCGCGCTAGCTCCTCCTTGATTCGTTGCTCCAGAGCTTCAAGCGGCAGCGCGAGGATACCGATTTGCTGCAGATGGCGTATATTGAGCTTCTGCTTTTGCTCCTGGGTCAGCTGCTGTTTCGCCATATCCGCTACAAAAGGTCCACCAATTGTTCCAATCCGATGCCATGAGAGCCCTTCAAAAGAACCAAACTGTGGCTAATCGGCTCCGCGGATAGCTGCTTGCCGAGCGCGGCCGCTGTGGGGAAGAAGCGAAACCGATCGGCTAAATCCGCACCGGCTCCGGCAAAGCAATCCCCTATTGCATAGAGGGTAAACGGGGCTTTTTCGGCAGCAAGACGCGTCAACAGCGCCCGATGCTCCGCAGCGCTTTGCGCACCGAGCTCCAACATATCCCCTAAAATGAGCACCTTGGGCAACGACGAGGATAGCGCAAAGAAAGCATTCAACGCTGCCTCCATACTGGACGGATTGGCGTTATAGGCATCCACCACCACACGGTTGTGGTGCCGAGGCGTCTCTTCGCGGAGTTCGCTCCGGTGATTGGTAGGCGTATATGCCTCAATCGCGCGGTTAATCACCCCGGGGGTAATTCCCTTATACAATCCGAACGCAATGGCAGCCAGCACATTCGGCAGATTATACTGCCCCACGAGCCGCGTTTGCAGCGTATAGCTTTCGCCCCGCCAATGCCATTTCAGAGCCAAATAGAGCTCCGAGGGCTGCGGCTCGCCCCACAGTTCCGCTTCCGTGTGCGGATCCGTTGCGTACCGAAAAGCAGGAATTTCCGCTGCGTGAGCGGTCAGCACAGGATCGGAGGCATTCAGTAGCACCGAGCCGTTATGCGCCCGGAGGTACCGGTACAGCTCCGTTTTGGTGCGAACAACCCCTTCGTAGGAGCCGAACCCCTCCAAATGAGCCCGACCGATGTTGGTAATGATACCGAGATTAGGCTGTGCTATTTCGGCAAGATATTGTATATCGCCCGGATGCGAGGCCCCTGCTTCGATAACGGCAAGGCGATGCTTTTCAGTCAAACGGAGGAGCGTGAGCGGCAACCCAATCTGATTATTGAAATTGCCCTCCGTAGCAAGCGTGGGAAAAGTGGTTTCCGCCACGGCACGACAGAGCTCTTTGGTGGTTGTTTTGCCATTGGTACCGGTCAGTAGTAATAGTTCTACATGGGTACGTCGGCGGTGCAATGCCGCCATTTCGCCCAAGGCGCGCTCCGTATCGGCTACGTAGAGGCAACGCACATCGCGTGCCGCCACGGAAGCATCATCGGTTACCGCGGCTGAAGCACCCGCTTCAAGTGCCGTGAGCGCATAGCTGTTTCCGTCAAAACGTGCCCCGCGCAAGGCCCAAAAGAGTATCCCGGGCGTAACGCGGCGACTGTCTGTAGTGATGCCGTTTGCTGCCAAATAGGCGGCATATACGGTTTCGATAGGCGTCTCTTTCATTCCTCTTCGTTCTTTGGGACAAAGTTACGCTAATTATTGATGTTGCGCTCCCTCATCCCAGAACCTGACGCGCTACAGACCCATCCGCCGAAGCATATCGCCCCGAAGACGAATCAGCCACTACCCTCCGCAGATCATACCGCCTACAGACCCATCCGCCAAAGCATACCGCCTGCGCTTTTTACTTATGTCAAAGAACGCTGTTCCTTGGGGAGGGGCATCGGCACTACCGGTACTATTCATCCGCGGATGTAATAATCAGCCGGTGGTAATGCCCGT
>CABTZX010000037.1 GCA_902489445.1 uncultured Bacteroidales bacterium | reverse complement strand
AGGGAGACGCGGTGCGGTAGTAGGGAGACGCGGTGCGGCGGCGGGGAGACGCGGGTGTGGCAACAGGGAGACGCGGGGTGGCGGAAGGGAGACGCGGGGCGGCGGAAGGGAGACATGGGCGCGGTAGTAGGGAGACGCAGTGCGGCAGCAGGGAGACGCAGTGCGGCGGAAGGGAGACGCGGTGCGGCGGCAGGGAGGCGCGGTGCGGCGGCGGGGAGACGCGGTGCGGCGGCAGGGAGACGCGGTGCGGCGGCAGGGAGACGCGGTGCGGCGATAGGGAGACGCGGGCGAGGCGGCAGGGTGGCTCGGTGCGGCGGCAGGGAGGTGTGGGTCGGCGGCGGGGAGACGCGGCGCGGCGGAAGCGTGCTTTTGCGTATATTTGTACGGTAGAAAGGAGCCAAAGAAGGAGAAAAGTATGGAACAGAGTGGTCAGAATGGAGCAGCAAATATGCCCTCGCTGCGCGACGAGTTGCACCAGTTGGGGCACAAAAGTGCCATCAAAACGGAGTACGCACCGGAAGTATTGGAAAGTTTCACCAATCGGCATCCCGATCGGGATTACTGGGTTCGGTTCGTGTGCCCCGAGTTTACCGCGCTCTGCCCTATTACGGGGCAGCCGGACTTTGCCACGCTCTACATCGATTATATACCGGCGGAGCGCATGGTGGAGAGTAAAAGCCTCAAGCTGTACCTCTTTAGTTTCCGCTCGCACGGTGCGTTTCACGAGGATTGCGTGAACATCATTATGGACGATCTTATTCATTTGATGGCACCGAAGTACATCGAAGTGACGGGAGATTTCGTGCCGCGTGGCGGAATCAGCATCAAGCCGTACTGCAACTACGGCATCCCCGGGAGCGAATATGAGGCTCTAGCGCGCGAACGGATGCGCAACCACAACGCATAGAAGCGATCGCCATGGCGCGCAAGTACTTGGTCATCATCAATCCGATCAGCGGAACCGGAGGCAAAAGCACGCTGCCGCATCTCATTGCGGAGGCATTGGCTCCCGAAGCGGATGCCTTCTTCATTTCCTATACACGGGGCGAAGGGCACGCAGCTAAGCTTGCCACGGAAGCCGCCGCGCATGGGTTCGATACGATTATTGCGGTAGGAGGCGATGGCACGGTGAACGAAATTGCCGCCGCGCTCTATGGGACCCACACCGCATTGGGCATCATCCCCAAGGGTAGCGGTAACGGATTGGCGCGCGCTATGGGTATTCCGCTGGACAGAGAGGCGGAGGCGCTGGCGATTATCAAGGCAGGAAAATACACGGAAATCGATACCGGTTTGGCAAACGGAACGCCCTTTTTCTGCACATTTGGCGTTGGTTTTGACGCAGCCGTTACGGAGCGTTACGAGGACGCGGCATCGCGCGGCATTTTCACCTATATCAAAGCCACCATAGACGAATATTTGCGCTTTGAGCCGAAGAGCTATCTGATCTCCACTGCGGAGGGTACTTTTAAGCGAAAAGCACAGCTCATCACCTGTGCCAATATCGATCAGTACGGCAGCAACGCTTATATTGCGCCGGGCGCCTCGCCATCGGACGGATTGCTCGATTTGGTCATTTTGCGCCCCGTTGAGGGTCTGCAGGCGGCGCAGGTCGCTATTCAGCTCTTCACCAAACGGATTCGTGAGAACGCACGATTGGGATCGGTGCGCGGAAGCTCCTTTGTAATTGAGCGTGCTGAGGAAGGTATCGTGCAAATCGATGGAGAGAGCCGCGTGATGGGTCGGCGCATTGAAATTGGTATAGAGCCGCGTTCGCTCCGCCTACTGGTACCTTGATGCGCTATGTTACGGATATTGCACACTTCCGATTGGCATTTAGGGAAGCGACTGTACGATTGGTCGCGCTACGAAGAGCAAAGGCTTTTCCTCACTTGGTTGGTAGAGCAGATTTGCCGGAATGAGATTGATCTGCTGCTGGTATGCGGAGATATTTTCGATAGTAGCAATCCGTCTGCCGAGGCGGAGGGTCTTTACTACGGTTTCTTGGCTCAAATCAAGGAAAAGAGCCCTCAAACGCAGGTAATTATCACCGCCGGCAACCACGATTCCGCGCTTCGTTTATCGGCATCGCGGGAGCTGCTCTCGGCGCTCCATATCAGCGTTTCCTGCTTTGTGCGCAATAACTCCGGCGAAACTGACTACGAACGGCTGCTGGTACCGGTGAAAAAGGCGGGAAAGCAAGTAGCAACCTGCATCGCGCTTCCCTATCTGCGTCAGGGCGATTACGATACTTCCGAGGGATACGAAGCAGGCGTTGGCGCGCTCATCGCGGATCTGTACGAACAGGCTAAGGGACAAGGCGTTCCGGTAATAGCCGCCGCGCATCTGTTTGTGGCGGGCGGGCGCCCCGGTACGGAGGCACGTATGCCGGAATTGATCGGTACGGCAGAGTGCGTTTCGGCAAAGGTTTTCCCCGAGGAAATCCGCTATGTGGCGCTGGGGCACCTGCACCGTCCGCACACACTTACGAATCAACCGCTGCTCCGCTATGCCGGCAGCCCGCTACCCTTCGATTTCAGCGAGGAGCCGTATCCACACGGAGTAACGCTCGCCGAGATAGATACGGACGAGGCTCGCGCTACCTTGCTGCCGTTTGATCCACCGGCTCCGCTCGTTACCGTTAGCGGAGATATCAATGCCATCGCTTCGTTTGCCGAAAAACAGGCGGAGAAACCGATCGATGCATTTGCCCCTTTTCTGCACGTTGAACTACAGAGCGACACGGTTTCACCACTGGAAAAGACGCGCATCAGGGAGCTGTGCCACGGAAGGTATATACGTTTGGCCAAAGCGACCCTGCGCAAACATACGGAAGTGCCTGTAACCGTGACGGAAGCGTTGGAGGATTCCGAACCGTTAACCCCTCTTGATGTGGCACGGCGTGCCTATGCCGCCGCGATTGGTACCGATATGCCGCCTGAAACGGAGCAGCTCTTTGCCCAAGCGGTAGAAGATGTATTGAATAAACTATGAGGATCACGCGCATTTCGGGCGAAAACATCGCATCGTTAGCTCAACCTTTCGATGTCAATTTAGAGGAGGAACCGCTCCGTTCCGCCGGTATTTTTGCCATAACGGGAGCTACCGGTGCGGGCAAATCAACGCTCCTCGACGTGATTTGTCTGGCTCTGTACAACAATACGCCCCGACTTTCCGGCGCGTACAGCGATTGCCTTTACGAGGAAATACCCGGAGGAAAGCCACTTTCCTATGGTGATCCGCGCACATTGCTCCATCGTGGCGCCACGGAGGGACGCGCCGAAGTGTGCTTTGAAGCGGACGGAATGCACTACAAAGCCGGTTGGTACGTGCGGCGGGCAGGGAAGAAAGCCACGGGACAACTGAGACCCGTGGAAATGAGTCTATACAATTTGACCGAAGATAGGGAGATTCCGGGCAATAAAACGGAGATTTTGGCGCGAATCAAGGAGCTGATCGGGCTCTCCTTCAGTCAGTTCACCAAAGCGGTACTGCTTGCTCAGGGCGCCTTTGCCTCCTTTTTGCTCGCCAAAGAGAACGAAAAGGGCGAAACGCTTATGCGAATCACCGGAACGGAGCTGTTCAGCCGCATCGGAACGGCCATCTTTAACCGCACGGAAGCGGCATCTTCCGCGCTCCGTCAGTTAGAAAAGGAAGCAGAGCACTTTAATTTGCCCGAAAAAGGCGCTTGCGAAGCGCTGGAGGCAGAGATCAATGCGGCAAAAGCTGCGTTGCCCGAAGCCAACAAAGCGTACGATTCCGCCGCCGAAAAGCTCCATCTGCTGGAAACCTATGCATCGCTTTGGCAGCGTTCCACGGAGGCACGCACCGCTCTGGAGCAACTTTTGCCCCAATACCGTCCTCTTGCCGCAACGACTCGGCGGCGCAGTTTCCTCAAACGAACCCTCGTTTATGCGGATAAGCAGCGCCTTTTAGCTAACATCAAGGCACGAATGGAATCGCTTGACGATGAGCGACAAACGAAAGAAAAGGAACTCTTGTCAATCACCGAGGAACAAACTGCCGCGGACAATGCGCAAAATGAGGTCAAAACCCGCTACAATGCGTGGCTTGCGGAGCGTGAAACGCAGCTCCCCGACCTAAAGAAAGCGGAGGAAACAGAGCATCGCTCGGATCTCCTAAAGGGTGAATTGAGCCAACTAAATCGACAGATTGCCGCAGCGGAGCAGCTCTGCGAGGCAAAAGGAACACACATAGAGCAAATAAAGAGGCAACTCGCCACCGCAGAAGCACGCCAAAAGGAACTCACCCATTGGATGGAGCTACACGCTGCCGAGCAACCGTTTCTCGCAGATGCATCGCTTCATCTCATCCACATAGCGCGCCTTGCCGAGCTCGCCTCGCTACAAAAGCAGCTTACCAACGAAGCCGCCACGCAGCAAAAACGGCTTGCCGAGGCGGAAGCAGCCGAACAACGGCTTGGCGAGAGGCTACGTGCCTATGCCAATGTGGTAACCGAAGCGGTGGCTCATCTGCGCGAATCGCTCGAACCCGGCCGGCCCTGCCCCGTCTGTGGTAGTACGAATCATCCCATTTGGGCAGAGCATTCGCACGCCACAGTGGTGAAAAGTGCCGAGGAAGCGGCACAAAAGCGCAAAGAATGGGAAGCGGAGCTGGCAAGCGGAATGCGGCTAACCAAGCAATTGTACGGAGAAGTGGCGGCAACGAAGAGCCGTTTAGATCAAACCGATACCGAGTTGCTCGCCCTTTTGGAGCAGGAACGCGATGTAATTTGTCGCTTCTGCGGTGTGGAACGCATCGATAGGTATAGTCCTTTCTCCGATTACGCCGCGCGGATTGCCGCACGCATTTCCGAGTGGACCACCCACACGCAGCAACTTTCCGAGGCGCAAAAGCAATACAACGAACTACTAAACGAGCGCACACGTATAGAGCAGGAGCGGCAAACGGAGCTACTCGCGCTGACGGAGCTACGGCAAACGCACGCGGCGCAAAGCCTCGTACTGAGCCAAAATACGGCATCAATCCCGGCGCTCATCGGCTTTTCCTCCGTAAATGACTATAAGGAATCGGTACGGAGCAAGGAGAATGGCTTCAAAGAACAGCTTGCCGACATCGCGAAGCGACGTACCGCTTTGGAAACGCGTGGCACGGAATGCCGAAAACGTATAGAGGCAATTGCTGCCGAAAGCACTGCGGAAGCGGAAAAGCTTACTCGCGAACGCGAAGCTTGTTGCTCGGAGCGCGATGCGCTCGCCCGCTATTTCGGCTCGGAAGCCTCCATTCCCGCTCCGGATGCCGATTTGGTCGCCCGAGAGGATCGACAGGCTTCGGCGCTTTCAGCCGAGTGGAACCGGCTAACTACGCTCTATCGCGAGCGCGGCGATATGCTACGGAAAACGGAACAGGCTCTGCCCGGGCTCAAAGAACGAGCCGAACGCAACGAACTCGGGCTTTGGCACGCCGAAACGGAGGGCGAAGTGACGGCTGCGCGCACGTACTTTAACGAGCTGAATGGTGTGATTGCGCGCAAAGAGACGCTCCTTGCCGAGTATCGCGAGCGGTTGAACAACTTCAAGGCACTATCGCAAAAGATTGATGCCGCGCGCACTTATGCGGCACGATGGGATGAGTTAAACCGACTTTTAGGCTCCAAGGACGGCAACAAGTTCAACAATATTGCGCAGGGCTACACGCTTGACAGGCTCATCCGCTATGCCAATCGCTACCTGCTGATGCTGGCACCGCGCTACAAGTTGCTGCGCACGCCCGGAACGCTTATCCTGGAAGTTATAGACGAGGATATGCTTGGCGAAAAAAGACCGGTGCATTCGCTCTCCGGTGGGGAAACTTTCCTCGTTTCGCTCGCACTCTCGCTCGCGCTGAGCGGTATCTCGTCGCTGCGCATACCGGTCGATTCGCTCTTTATCGATGAGGGATTCGGCGCTCTGGACGAGGAAACGCTCCACACGGCTATGACCGCCTTCGAAGCCCTCCGCAACTCCGGACGCAAAATAGGCATCATTTCGCACGTGAAGGAGGTTACCGAACGCATCGGCGTACGCATCGACGTGCAGAAATGCGGCAACGGAGAGAGCCGCCTCAGCATCATCGCCCCCTAACCCTGCGCCGCCCCTCGCACACCGCACCCTAGTCACCCCCCGACCCCACGCTGGCCTTCGCTCCCTGCGCCCTGCCGCTCAGCCGTCACCGCCCACTCCTCTGCGCATAGCGCCACCCCCTCTGCGCACCTTCGTTATCGCATTCGGGGGGGCTGCCCTCACCCCCTTCCGCAATACCTATATAGGTTTCGCGCAATAGGTATATACCTCTCGTGCAAAACTTATATACCTATCACTTAAAACCTATATACCTTTTGCGCGGTGCGGCGAGTACGGCTATAGCGCTAATCGCGTTGCGGTTGTATAGGAGCCAATCCGCCCAACCCGAGCCAATCCGAACCAATCGGAGCTAATCGGAATCAATCAGATAAATTCGGATAAACTCTGATAAGTTCGGATAAGTTCCGATAAACTTAGCTTACGATACACTATAATACAGTTTAATACGTTACGATACACTTTAATACATCTGGGGAGTATGCCGTGTTGTACCTTTGCATCGTTCATTAGGGAATAGGCTCTTGAGGAATGATTAAACCGTGTGACAGAGGGGAACGAGCATCTGTCTATACAAGAAGTATAACTGAATATGTTGTTCGTAATTATTTTTGGATATATTTGCAAACAGAAGACAAGTATAATTTGACAGAAAGGATATTACTATGAAGCTAAAACGCATTTTATATTGCACACTGTCACTCGTGTTAGTGCTGTGCTTCCTACCCGGATGTTATGAAATTCTTGGTCTGCCTCGTCCTAAACCGCGCAAATATCCCCCTTGCGATGTAATCCCTACGGAGCCGCCTACTGAGTACGGCAACTTTGTTGCATTCAGAGTTGATGGCGTTCCCTATGTGTATGACCATTGTTATACCTCCATTCTGACAGGCACCCCGTTTAGGAGAGAGTCGCTCATTTATTTACGCGATAGAGTATTTCATCTCGATATCCCTTCCTACATATGTTGTGATCAACGATTGCCTGAAATCTCAATTCTCTTGGAATTCGAAATACCGTATAATTATTCATTAGGTAGTGAGTTAGATACAAAATACGTAAGATGGGTACAAGTAGAAGATGCAAATCGTGAGTGGAATGTGATAATACCTGATTTACTCCCCAAAATTTCCGTTACTTCGTACGATTTGGAGGCAGGTACATGTATGGGTTATTTTAGTTCAGCTCTTTCTCACACAGTACAAGAAGGAGAACGATCCGATACACTTCATATCACCGATGGTGTTTTTAGCATTATGCAATCGGAATAAATAAAGAAATAGAAGGCAACAGGGTAGAATATAATTCTGAAGCGATTTCTGATATTAGTGTTTTTCTTCTTAGTCCTTGGAAATCTAAGAGGAAACGCTCAGGGAAGTAAGGAGTTAACCGGAGAATTAGGGAAGCTATTGGAACCAATCGGAGCTAATCGGAGTAGTTCCGATAAACCCAATCTACGATACACTATAATACACTTTAATACGTTTCGATACACTTCGATACGTTAGGATACGTTACGATACAGTTTAATACACTTCGATACACTTTAATACACTTGGGTGTTGCGCCGTGTGGTACCTTTGCATCGCGATTCCCCTAAAGATGGAACCATCGGGGAGAGCTAATCTCCGGAGGGCGCGCTTATCGGAAGGCATATCCCCGAGCGGCAGTCGGACAAGGGAGGCGCAAACGTTTATAAAGCAGTTTAGAATGATTACTTTTGTATACTGAGGAGTAACGCAACGTGAATATGGCTGAGCAAAAAAGAGAAGAAACAAAACTAAATAGAGCGGACACATCCGAAAGAACGGAAGCGACACGCCAAAAGGCTGAATCGGGTTCCCCAATGGCGGAGACACGCCCTACGGCACAATCGGATCGGTCGGTGGATCGGTCGGATCGCTCCATAGCGGAAACGCGCGCGGTATTGTCGGCGGTCGGAGCGGATTGCTTCCAGATGACGGCAACCACGCTCGCCGGTGTGGAGCCGCAGCTGGCGGAGGAGTTACGCGCATTGGGCGCACAGAATATCGAAGTGGGCAGGCGCGCCGTCTCGTTTGAGGGGGATATGCGTCTGCTGTACAAAGCCAATTACACGCTGCGTACGGCGCTGCGCATCCTGAAGCCGATCGTGAGCTTTCGGGCTCGCGAGTACGATGATCTTTACAAGCAGTTCGCGCGCCTCGATTGGCATCGCCTGTTGCCCCTTGAAGGACGGTTCTTTATCGATACCGCCATCCGCTCTGAGTTTTTTACCAATAGTCGCTATGCCCTATATCGACTAAAGGATGCCATTCGGGATTACGATGCGGCGAGCGCAAACCCCCGCAATGTACAGGCCTCTAAAGAGCGGCGTTGCGACCTCTGTTTGCACTTGCACATTGCGGACGATCGGGTGGTGTTGTCGCTGGACAGCAGCGGCGAATCGCTACACCATCGCGGTTACCGCGCCGCCTATAACGAAGCTCCGCTGAACGAAGTGCTTGCCGCCGCTATTCTGCTCAAAGCGGGATACGATGGCTCGGTGCCTATGCTGGATCCGATGTGCGGCAGCGGAACCTTTCTGATCGAAGGAGCGATGATTGCATCCCACACACCGGCAGGCAGGTTGCGGCAAGATTTTAACTTTATGCACTGGCAGGACTTCGATCTCTCGCTCTGGCATCAAGTGCGCGCCGAGGCGGATAGCGCTGTGGAGCCTATTCGGCAACCCATTAGCGGAAGCGACCGCAACTTTAAGGCGATCGGCATTGCCGGAGCCAACGTGGCACGTGCCGGTTTCAAGCGTGAGATTGCACTCGACCAAAAGGATATTGCCGCCGTGGCTACTCCTGCGGAAAATACATTGGTGGTACTCAATCCGCCCTACGGCGTACGGGTACAGCACGAGGATTTGCAAAAGCTCTATCGGGATATCGGTACGTTGCTCAAACATCGCTTTGGCGGTTGCCAGGCGTGGGTGCTTGCTTCTCCGCCCGAACTGCTCACGCTGCTCGGCTTGAAGCACAAACAGCGCGAAACGCTCTTCAACGGAGAGCTGAAATGCGAGCTCCGCGGATACGAGCTCTTTGCCGGTAAGCATAGCGATTGGAAGGCAGAAAAGATGAATCAAGAGGATGCCGGCGAGCCGAGCAACCCCGAGGACGAAATGATGACCGACCGGGAGGCGCCGGAGGAATTGATCCAAACGCCCGAAGATGCGGACCAAGCACCGCAAAGCGTAAATCCGTACCGACGGACGCGTAGCCGCTTTATCGGCGGCGAACAGATGCCGGATGCCTCTCGTTACGGCCATACGCGCGCTCCCCGACAGGAGATACAGATATTCGGAAGCGATGCCCAAGCGGTAGAGAAACCGCGCACGTTCCGCCGAGATGATCGCACCGGAGACAGGCCGCGATCGTTCCACAGAGATGATCGCTCCGGTGACAGACCGCGCACGTTCCACCGAGATGAACGCTCGGATGACAGACCACGCACGTTCCACCGAGATGAACGCTCCGGTGACAGACCGCGCACGTTCCGTCGAGATGATCGCACCGGAGACAGACCGCGCACGTTCCACAGAGATGATCGCTCGAATGACAGACCGCGATCGTTCCACAGAGATGATCGGAATAAACCATACAGAAGAGAAAAAGAATGATGATGAAACGAACCCTCTATATCATTGCCTTACTTTGGGGCATTGTCGGAAGCAGTACTCTTTCGGCGCAGCAACAACCGCTCACTATTGAGGCGGCAACCCCCGGCAGCAACCAATTCTATAAGTCGTTTTACCCCGATTATCTCCCCGGCCTGACGTGGGCAGGCTCCCATGCCGTATGGCGCAGTGAGGATAAGCTGCAGGGATGCGGTGCGGACGGCAAAACGGTAACGCTGCTCGCGTTGAACGATTTGTGTCGTATCGCGCCGGAAGACGAATATATCAATCGGCTGCCGCAAAATGCATTGCCCTATTACGAAGTGCTGTCCAACGGGTTAATCGCTTTTTTTGCGCAAAAGGTCTATTTGGTCAATCCGCAAACGAAAGCACTGATCGGCATGCTACCGCACAAGGATGCTCAAGGGAAACGATACGAATACGTAGCGTTTGCCCCCGATGGCGCGTACGCCGTAGTGCGGAGCGAAGCGGGCGTTTTGGGTATTCTTCGGGAAAGCGGTTTTGCCGAAATAGCTCGCAACGAGGGCAATGGAATCGTCTACGGCGAAGCGGTGCACCAAAGGGAATTCGGCATCGAAAAGGGAATTTTTGTCAGTCCCCAAGGCAACAAAATCGCTTTCTACCGTATGGATCAGACGATGGTGCCGGAGTATCCCATCGTGGACTATATGTCGGGCGAGTGCGCTACCGTAAACCCGCTGCGCTATCCGATGGCGGGCGATAAGAGCCACCACGTAACGATTGGCATCTACGATGTAGCTTCGGGTAAAGTTCATTACCTGGATGCGCCCGGAGATCCGGAAACGTTTCTTACCAATATAGCGTGGACGCCCGATGAAAAGAATATACTTATTGCCGAAGTGACCCGTCATCAGGATCGCTGCTCGCTCAACGAATACGATGCCGTGAGCGGACATTGCCTGCGTACGCTCTTTGAGGAATTTGATGCCAAATATGTGGAGCCGCAAACGCCCGCCCGCTTCCTACCGGACGGCTCCGGACGTTTCCTATGGTTGTCGCGGCGCGATGGATTCAACCATATATACCTCTATTCACGCGAAGGGAAGCTCCTAAAGCAACTGACGCGTGGCGAGTGGGAGGTGCTTGCACTACAGGGATTCGCTGATAAGGGCAAAACGGCTCTTTTCACCTCTACTAAGGCATCACCGTTGGAAGAACGGCTCTATTCGGTAGCGCTCCGCTCCGGCAAGGTGACCGACCTAACCCCCTCACGCGGCGTACATTATGTAGCGTGCAATGCAGATGGCTCCGCCTTTATCGATCAATTCTCTTCGCCCGAAGAGCCGCGACTGATTACGCTTCGGAATGCTACCGGTAAAGAGCGTGCCACACTGCTTCGTGCCGCCGATAAGACGAAGCAGTTCGTAATGCCTACCGTTACGTTAGATTCGCTTACGGCCGACGATGGCGCCACCAAACTCTACTACCGCGTGATCAAACCCTCTAATTTCGATCCGGCGAAGAAGTATCCGCTTATTCTGTACGTGTACGGCGGTCCGCACGCACAAATGATCAACTGCACGCCGCACTACGGCGCCGGCGGTTGGGAGCTCTTTATGGCGGAGCAGGGTTACATTATGCTCTGCTTGGATAATCGCGGTTCGGCAAATCGCGGCAAAGCATTCGAAGATATCATCCATCGACGGGTGGGGACGGTAGAAATGCGCGACCAAATGCTTGCCGTAAAGCGATTGATGGCTGAGCCCTGGGTAGACGAAGCGCGCGTTGGCGTATACGGATGGAGCTTTGGCGGCTTTATGACCACTAACCTGATGCTTACCTATCCGGAGGTGTTTAAAGTTGGCGTTGCCGGCGGCCCCGTTATGAACTGGCGTTACTACGAAATTATGTACGGCGAACGCTACAACGATATGCCTTCCGAAAACCCCGATGGATACAAAGCTAATAATCTGACGCTTCGCGCCGGCGATCTGAAGGGACGCCTGCTCCTCATTCACGGCGTAATCGATAACGTGGTACTGTGGCAGCACGCGCAACGCTTTGTACAAGCTTGCATCAAAGCCGGCACAATGCCCGATACCTTTTACTACCCCACCCACGAACACAATGTACGCGGTAACGATCGCGTGCACCTCAACAAAGTAATAACCCGATATTTCCAAGAACATCTATGAGCATCTTATATTTCAAAAAGAAGGACGAACGTGCCGACGATAAGGCAGTTGATTTCGATTCGGTTATGGAAGAAAAACGCATTCAGGGATTGCTCCGCGTACTGCTGATAGGCAGCGGCGGGCGCGAAGCGGCAATGGCATGGAAGATTGTCGCAAGTGAAATTGTGGATAAGCTCTATATTGCTCCCGGCAACGGAGGCACGGAAACCTTCGGCATCAATCTGCCTTTGGTGGACGGATCGGTCTTTGAAGCTGTTGCCGACGCGGTAAAGCGTCACGGCATCAATCTGCTGGTGGTTGGCCCCGAAGCGCCGCTCACCGCCGGCATAGCGGATTGGTTTGAGGAACGTAAGGCGGATTTCCCCGATCTGATGATTGTGGGGCCGAACGCGTCCGGTGCGCGCTTGGAAGGGAGCAAGGCGTTCAGCAAAGCATTTATGAAGCAATACGGCATTCCCACGGCTCGTTACCGCGCCTTTAAGCCTGAGGAAGCCGAATTGGCAGAGAAGTTTTTGGATACGCTCCGCCCGCCCTATGTGCTGAAAGCGGATGCGTTGGCTGCCGGCAAGGGAGTGATCATAGCCGAAACACGCGAACAAGCCACCGAAGCACTGAACGAGCTGTTCGCCGGCGTGTGGGGCGAAAAGGGGCAGCAGGTGGTGATTGAGGAATTCCTCTCCGGAAAGGAATGCTCCATGTTTGTAGCCCTCGACGGAACGCACTACGCCCTGCTCCCTGAAGCTATGGACTACAAGCGCATCGGCGACGGTAATACCGGACCGAATACCGGCGGAATGGGCGCGATAAGCCCCGTGCCCTTTGCCGATGATGCCTTTAAGGAAAAAGTGAAAACGCGTATCATTGAACCGACGCTTGCCGGACTTGCCGCCGAAGGTATTCGCTACAAGGGCTTCCTCTTCCTCGGATTGATGAACGTGGAGGGCGATCCCTACGTAATTGAATATAACTGTCGCCTTGGAGACCCCGAAACGCAAGCCGTAATGCTGCGTCTGAAGAGCGATTTCGGGCGCTTGCTGAAAGCAATTGCTACCGAGAGCTTGGATCAATATAAAGTAGAAACGGACGAGCGCGCTGCCGTTTGTTTGGTGCTTGCTTCCAAGGGTTATCCCGGCAGTTACGTTAAAGGATACGAAATCCTCCTGCCCGATGCCACCGAAGAGACCGTACTCTTTCACGCCGGTACACGGCGCGCTGATGGCAAGCTGACTACGAGTGGCGGTAGGGTGCTATCCGTTGTTTCCTATGGTTCTACCGTTGCCGCTGCAGCGGCGCGATGCTATACCATCGCCCGGCAGGTAGTTTTTGAGGGGAAGAACTATCGGCACGATATAGGGAAAGTATAATTCCCCCACGGATGGAATCCTCTCGCTTTTTCGGATTCGTACCGCTTCCCATTCTCGCGGTAGCGTGCCTTGTAGCTTCGTTGCTTTTGGCGCGTTACCGCGTATTGCGTTATTTGCCGTTCAAGCGTATGGGGCGTAATGCCTCCTCCGCGGTATCCCTTCTATTGGTTCTGTGCTGTCCCGCGGCATTTGTTGCCCCTGCGGCGCTCTTTGCACTACTGCCCATCCAAATCATCAATCTGCATCTCTTTCGCAATGCACGTCCGCATCAATCCTCCAGTCCTTTTGAAGCCACCTCAATAGGAGTGTGGTGTGCTGTGGTGGTACTTCTCTATCCGCCTGCGTTGCTTCTCTTGCCGCTTTCGGCAATTAATCTGCTCACGATGGGCACCGAGCGCAACGGACGGAGCTTTGTGGCGCTGTTTATCGGCTTTATTGCTACGCTGACCTGTATACTTCCTTTCGGCTTTTTGTTTCCCGAGAGCATCCCCGCGTGGAGTAGTGCTTTCCTCGATTCACTGGTGCCGCAGCCCTTTTGGGAGGCTGAGCCGCCGTCCGCCGATACGCTTTTTTGCGTTGTGCCGATGTTGCTCTGCCTGCTTGTCGCTGCTTTCGTCCGGTTGCTCCGACCGATTCCGACCGACGAGCGTTCCCGTTACTGCCTAAATGCGCAACTTCGCTACCTTTTTCTGCTTCCGTTTGCGCTTTTCTGGGCGCAACACACGATGGGGCTATTCCTTATGGCTGCGCTGCCCGTGGGCGAATTAACCGCCCATGCATTCCGCGGTGCCGGCAAAAAGATCCGTGTTTGGTCGCTCTTCTTGCTACTGATTGCCCCATCGCTCGCTTGGTTGCTCCTATTTCAGAGGTAGCGTCTCTCCCTTTTTCTCCTTTTGGGGGCACGCGAGTGCCGTTTTTTTATATCGGATGGAACATTTCGATCACCTTAAGCAGGTTGTCGATGAAGAACTTAATCGACAGAGCCAACAGAATGACCCCGAAGAACTTACGCAATATATAGATGCCCCCTTTACCCAACCAGCGTTCCAAAACGATTACGAAGCGGAGCATCAGCCAGATCATCATCGAGTTGAGCACAATAGCGAACAAAATGTTCGAATAGGCAAAGCCCGCCGTCCGCAACGTCAGCATAGCGGTGAACGAAGCTGCACCGGCAAAGAGCGGAAAAACGAGCGGTACGATGGTGGCATTACCGCCTGACGAAGCATCATCCTTAAAGACTTGCACCCCGAACAGCATCTCGACCGCCAGCACGAACAGTACGATTGCGCCCGCTACCCCGAAGCTGTTGATATCCACACTAAAGAAGTTCAGCATCGGCTCGCCCACAAAGAGGAAGGCGATCAGCATAATAAACGTGTAAAGAGTTACCTTGTTGGCGGAGTACGCCTGTCCCTTTTCTTTCAAACTGAGCACAATGGGGATTGCGCCGATAATATCGATCGATACAAAGAGTACCATAAAGGCAGAAAATGCCGATTTGAAGTTGAACAGGTCTAAGTCTTGAATGATTCTTTCCATACGCACTAAATAAGTTTCCTAATAATGTTTTTCATAGGGAGCCGTGGGACTGCCTGCGCACGCCTCAAAACCGTGGAAACGCTGCCCCCTGTTACGGTGAGCGATGTCCCGTGCTGTGGAACCGCTACCCCTGCTACGGTGAGCGATGCTCCGTGCCGTGGAACCGCTGATCCCCTGCTACGGTGAGCGTGCTGCCTACCCTCTTACTCCGTCGCTGCAAAGTTAACGCATTTTGCTAAATCTCTTCTTCTCCCGACTTCCCTCTTTTCGCCACGATACATCTATACCTTTCCCCTCCCCCTCCGTAGCTCCTTAACCATTTATACGTAGGTGCTCAATCATTGGTACGTACCTGTTCTATAAATCCTTTTAATGATTTATACAAATCGTTTAAATGATTT
>CABTZX010000036.1 GCA_902489445.1 uncultured Bacteroidales bacterium | reverse complement strand
GAAAATACTCTATAGACTTTTTCGGAAAACTCTATAGACTTTCTGGAAAAACTCTATAGACTTTCCTCGGATACTCTATAGACTTTTTTCTGATCGCATAGGACAAACGCTTCGTTCCCTCCCAATCTCCGCTCCGATAGTTCCGAATATCGGCTCCCGAAGCTTGGAACTGCTGATCCGTTTGCACGGCATAATGGCTTCGGTTGATCGGAATAAATGGGGTAGTTCGTATCGTTGCGCGCTGTGTCAATTCAGAGCGGTGGGGCAGATTGGCTTCATCTAGTTCGGGGATTGCTCGGGGATAAAACAAAAAAATCCTCCGCTCTTTCCGATGCACTCAGAGAAGAAGCGGAGGAGAAGGGTGCGGCAAATCCGCACAAGGTAGAGGCTGTTAGCCGGAGCTACTTAGCTTAAGCCTTCAATTTGACCATTGATAACGTCCATATTGACCGCCTGCGGTTCCTTGGGCAAGCCGGGCATACGCATAATGTCGCCCATAATGACCACAATCATTTCGGCACCGCGGTTGATCACTATGTCGCCAACTTTCATTTCAAAGCCACGTACATCGCCATACGCTTTGGGGTCTGTTGAGAAGGAGTATTGCGTTTTGGCAATGCAGACCGGCAGATGAGCCAGACCCATGTCGTTGATTTTCTGAATAGCTTTGAATGCTTTGGAGCTATAAGTTACGCTTCCGGCACTGTATATCTCCTTGGCTATGTGATTGACTTTATCCTCAATGCTCTCGTTCAGTCCATACGCAAAGCGGATCGGCTGCGAGGGGTTCTGCTCAATAGTATCCACAACCAGTTGCGCAAGTTCTTCGGCTCCCTTGCCTCCTTTAGCGAAAGCTTCATTAACGGCAAATCCTACGCCGAGGGTTTCGTGGCAATACTTCTGAACCATAGCGATTTCTTCGTCCAAATCGGAGGCGAACCTGTTGAAACAAACCACAACCGATTGCCCGAAGTTGCGCAGATTGTGCACATGACGCTCGAGATTAACCAAACCACGACGCACTCCTTCCATATCAGGCTCCTTGATGGCGCGCTCCGATACGCCACCGTGTAGCTTCAATCCCTGCAATGTGGCCACCAGAACGGTCAGCTTGGGCTGAAGGCCTGCCATACGGCATTTGATGTCAAAGAACTTTTCTGCGCCAAGATCCGCACCGAAGCCCGCTTCCGTAATAGCATAATCGGCGTAGGAAAGGGACATTTTAGTGGCGAGGATTGAATTACAGCCGTGAGCAATATTGGCGAAAGGTCCGCCGTGCACAAAGGCAGGCGTGCCCTCGGTTGTCTGCACTAAATTGGGCTTCACAGCATCCATCAACAGAATTGATATAGCTCCGGCGATGCCGAGATCCTTTACGGTGAACGGCTCGCCCAGCTTGGTATAGCCGAGCAGTATGTTCTCGATGCGCCGCTTCAGGTCGTCAAAGTCGGTAGCCAAGCAGAGGATTGCCATTATTTCCGATGCCGGCGTAATGTCAAATCCGGATTCGTGGGGAATTCCATCGGTAATATTGCCCAATCCGGTAATGACATTGCGCAGTGTACGATCATTTACGTCTAAAACACGCTTCCAAAGCACGCGCGAAAGTCCTTCGCAGTTGTTACGATTTTGGTAGATGTAGTTTTCCAGTAGTGCCGTAATCATATTGTGCGCTGCGGTGATGGCGTGAAAATCACCGGTGAAGTGCAAGTTGATCTTCTCCATCGGAAGCACTTGTGCATATCCGCCACCGGCGGCACCACCCTTCATTCCGAAGCACGGGCCCAGAGAGGGTTCGCGCAATGCTACTATTGCCTTCTTGCCGATGCGGTTCAAGCCGAGTGCCAGCCCGATAGATACGGTCGTTTTGCCCACCCCGGCTTTGGTAGGAGTGATAGCGGTTACTAAGATTAAGTTGTTCTTTTTGATTGCCTCGGGCCTTAGCGCTTGCGGACTAATCTTAGCGATGTAATGACCATAAGGCTCAGCCAGTTCGGGAGCTATGCCCATTTGCTCAACAATTTCGTTGATGGGCTTCAGCTTTGTTTCTCTTGCTATTTCGATGTCTGTCTTCATTTTTTGCAATTATCTATATAGGTTACTTCCTTTGTCGGAGGACAAATTTACGTAATCAGTTTATCTCCTATGCTATCCGGAGGTGATAAATGCGTGTGAATGGGGGCTTTATTAAATAGAGAAGCCTGCTCATCCGTGTGGATGAACAGGCTTCTGCGAATTGTTTGGATAAGTACTACTTCAGGCCACGAGCCTTCAATAGTGCGGAAAGATCCATTTGGTTACGTCCGGTGAAAGAGGCAAAAAGCGTCATCAGATCATCGGAATTGCCACGCGAAAGGATGAGCGTACGCAAGCGGTCGCCGTTTTCGCGTGTCAAACCACCATGTGCTTTCATCCATTCGTATATATCGCTTTCCAAAGCTTCAGTCCAAAGGTATGCATAATACCCTGCCGAGTAGCCGTTACTCCATATATGGCGGAAGTATGTTGACTTGTAGCGCGGGGGCACAGTAGCAAAAGCAACACCGTACTTCTGTAGCATTTCAGCTTCAAACGCCTCTACGTCTGCAATATCTGCTTGATCCAAACTCAACGTATGCCATGCCATATCAAGCAATGATGCTGCTACGTTTTCGGCAAGCGGCATAGCCTGATTGAAGGTCAGCGCGCGGAGCATCTTTTCACGTAACTCTTCGGGCATCGGTTCACCGGTTTTGTAGTGAAGAGCGTAATGGGCAAATACCGTTGGATCAAGAGCTGCATGCTCGTTAAACTGCGACGGCATTTCCACGAAGTCGCGCGGTGTATTGGTGCCACTTATGGACGGATATTTCTGATTCGCAAAGAATCCGTGCAGGGCATGCCCAAATTCGTGGAAGAAAGTGGTGGTTTCGTCCCAAGTGAGCAGGCATTTTTCACCGGCTGCAGGCTTCTTTACATTGCAAACGTTGTAGATAACCGGCTTGGTTCCAAGCAGGAAGCTCTGTTCCACAAAGTTGCTCATCCACGCGCCACCGCTTTTAGAAGGACGTGCATAGGGATCAAGCATGAAAAGTCCGATAACTTCACCATCGGAATTCTTCACATCCCAGCAGCGTACATCGGGGTTATACACAGGAATATCGGTGCGCGGTTCGAAAGAAAGACCATACATTTGGTTAGCAGCAAAGAACACACCGTTCTCAATTACATTATCCAATTCAAAGTACTGACTCAGAGTGGCTTCGTCCACACCATACTTTTCCTTGCGTAATTGTTCAGCGAAGTAGGCGCGATCCCACGCTGTTAGCTTGTAATCGGCTCCCATAGTTTGGCGAGCGAAGGCTTCAATTTCGGCATCTTCAGCAGCAAGTTTATCCTTAACGAGTGAAGCTAATTGGCTCAACATAGCGATAGCGTTTTCGGGCTTAGCAGCAAGTTGGTCGGTTAGCTTCCATTCGGCAAAGTTGCGGAATCCGAGTATCTTAGCCTTTTCGGCACGTACTTTGACTAGTTCCTTCACTATTTCACGTGTATCGTTGGAATCCGATTGTACGCAACGCCCGATGCTCTTGTCGTAAAACAACTTACGTGCATCAGCATTCTTCAGAGATGCAATGATATCCTGACCAGTTGTGTTGTTCAGACGGAACAGCCATTGCCCCTCTTTTCCAGCTTCCTTTGCGGCCGCAGATGCGGCGTTAAGGGCGCTTTCATCCAATCCTTCCAGCATATTGCGGTCCGAAATCAGAATTGGAGCGTTGGTAGCTGCCGTAAGACGATTGCCGAAATCAGTCGTAAGACGGGATTCTTTTTCGTTAATCTCCTTCAGTTTTGCCTTGTCTTCGGCACTCAAAAAAGCACCACCACGTACAAAATCCTGATAAGTTAGCTTCAGCACGCGTTGTCCCTCGGGGTCGATACCTGTCTGGTCGCCTTCGTACAAGGTTTTCACCCGTTGGAACAGCGCATCGTTCATACTGATCGAATCATAGTGGGCACTTAGTTTTGGAGTAATTTCTTCTTCAATTGCTTGCAATTCGTCGTTGGTATCAGCGCTAGTTAAAGCAAAGAAGATTGCGGAAACGCGATTCAGCGCTTGACCGCTACGTTCCATTGCCACAATTGTATTTTCAAAAGTGGGCGCTTCGGGATTGTTTGCAATGGAATCTATCTCTGCGCTGTGTATTCTCATCGCTTCGTAGAACGCAGGTTTGTAATGTTCTACCTTGATCGAACCGAAGTCGGGCGTATTTAAGTAGGTTTCCTTAGGATGAAGCAGGGGATTATTTTCCAAATCACCCGCGGCATTTTTTTTGTTGCATCCAGCAATCATAAGCAAAGTGGCTGTTAAAGCCAATAAATAACTAAGATGTTTCATACCGATTGAAGTATTGTATTTTGTTCTTTTCTATGGATGTTTTATGGTTCCGGGAGCGTTGTAGCATCTCCGGTTGTTACTGTTTTTCCACCGTCTGCAGCATCCAGCGAGGCAATGAGTTCCTCAATCTGTTGGTCTGCAGCGTATAACTTTTGCTTGCAGAAGCCAATTAAATCTTTAGCTTCTGCTCCGAGTTGGAGTAAATAATCTACATCCGGAGCATCTTGTTCGATAATTCGGATGATTTCCGCTAGACGACTCATCGCATCCGTATAGGTCCCTTTAGTAGAAGAGGCGATATTATTATCCATTTCTTGCATAACCATCACAAAGATACATATTTTTTACTTCGGAGCCTTCCACTTGTTGAAACCGCTCGGAATATGCCAAGCTGTAAAAGGAGTGGCTTTTCTGCCTGTTTCTCAGAATGCCGCTTGAACCTGCACTGCTATATTATGCCCGGAAGAACGCACAGCAAGGAAAGGATTTTGCCCTTGTAAAAGACGATATTGATACTCGAATTGCACGCGACTTGCTTTGCGGAACCAATGCTGCACGCCCAAAGTGGCAGTGCACAAGGCGTTCTTCGTTGCAGAATCTCTATTTAGGTAGTCGGCAGCGATTATTAAATCCGTTCTTTTGGGCAAGTGAATGGCTGCGGTTACATAGGCTCCATGAGCTTGAACATTAATAAGTTCCGGAGCAGGCCGCTCTCCTTCCGAAGGATTTTCGCGTCCCTGTTGAGGCATACGTACATCCGTTTCGCTCCCATACATATATTCAGTGACCAAGTGAACTGCTTTATTTTTCCATTCTGCTCCCACACTTGCCCGATGACGTGTATAGGCCTTTCCATCTTTCATCGAGGCTGCACGCCCGCCAAGATAGGAAACAGTACCGGTAAATCCGCTTTTGCGTGGAGAAACATGTAGTGCCGCGCCCAAAACTTTGGGACTGATCGTTGCCAAACGATTAATTCCGTTGCCGTTCATTACTGCCGCATTATAGGAAAGTACCCCTCCAAACAGTCGTCCCGAAAGCTCAAATCCGAGATCTCTACCACCGGTTCCGAAGTAACGAGGGTCACCCGCAATACCGGCAAAATAGAGGGTTGGGTTACTTCCGCCACTGATTAGGTCATTTAGGAACGGAGCAATTTGGTTTTCTACCCCGAAAGGTGTCTTGATTTGACCGAGCCGCAACTTCATTTCAGGCATAATCTCGTAACCCGTGTAGAGCTCGCTAATCTGAACAGGTGCATTAAAACGAATAATAATACCGGCATCCCAATGCTTGGTAAGCCGTGCAGTGGCAAGCATTTCCACCTTATTTATATTAAACGTATGCCCGGCTTTGCTATTTTGCGGGAATGTTGCCGAATACCCCACCTGCCCATAGCCGTGTACTTGTAGCTTGAACGGCGTCTTTTCCTGTGCCTGTGCAGCGATAGCAAGCGCACAATAGAGAATAATGACCTTAAGAACGCTACTGACTTTCATCTCCTTTTACCTCTTTTTTATCTGATATTAATCTTTATCCACCTTCGTGTGCCACCACTTCCTCCCACGGACAGAGCCAAACCTCCAGTAAATCCGTAGCAATGAACAGCAAAAAGCCCGTAATGCTCAGTACCACGATACCACCGTACATATCCAAATAGTTGAAGCGCATCCACGCATCCACGATAAAATAGCCCATTCCGCGTTCTGTGCCGTAAGTCTCCGTAACAAAAAGTACGGATACCGCCACACCGATGGCTACACGGAGCGAGGAAAACAACGCCGGAAGAATCGCCGGAAGAAGAATGTGTTGCGCCACTTTACCGCCTTTGGCCCCCAACGATGCTGCTATAACGAAGCTCTCTTTGGGTATGGACAGCAACGCATCTCGCACGTTTACGATAACCTGAAAGAGCAATATCAGCACAATCATGCTTATTTTGCCCGAATCGCCCAAGCCGGCAAGAAGCATCACCACCGGAAGAAGCGCGATCTTGGGGATCGGATATGCCAAATAGGTAAAACTACCGATCAAATGCTCCGCTGTTTTGTTCCGAAATGCTGCCCACGCCAGCACACTCCCCAACACAAACGCGATGGGAATACCGATAAAAAGCCGATACAGACTTGCCGTTAAATGGCCGCGCATCGCTCCTGTCAGCAAATTCGGTAAATACGCATAAACCGCAATTGGCGACACAATTACCCCCTTCGGCACCCATATGGAGGCGATAAGCCATAACGCATTGAGCAACAGAGTCCCCAACAGAAATTTAATTCCTATCTGCTTCAGCCGTTTCATCCCAATTATCTTCGTACTTTCCCGAAATAGTTCCTGGGAAACCATCCATATTAAATACAAAATCGCAAACTGCCGTTACCTCGTCCACGTTATGGCTCACCCAAAAAGTGGTAGTCTTTTCACGCTTTTTGATCCTTTCCATAAGAAATTCCCGACATTTAAGCGCATTGTTGGCATCCAACGCGGAGAAAGGCTCGTCTAACAAAAGTAGTTCGGATTGTTGCAGAAATGCCCGCGCAAGAGCTACTCTTTGCTGTTGCCCACCCGATATCTCCGCCGGATATCGTTCCAATAACGAACCAATCCCCAGCAACGAAACGAGTTCCTCAAGCGTTGTGTCCTTCGCTTTTGTCTTGCCTAAGCGGAGCGGAAAAAGGATGTTTTCCGATACTTTCTTCCACGGAAGCAGCCCAAAGTGCTGTGGAACCAATGCGTACGAACCTTTCCGTGCGTTGGGAGCACGCCCGTTTATCCGTACTTCACCGTCATAATCCCGCTGCACGCCTGCTAAAACACGCAAAAGGGTGGATTTGCCACAGCCCGATGCTCCGATAATACCCACCATACTGCCTGCAGGAACCGAAAAGGTTACCCCTTGCAAGGCTTGAGTCAACCTGCCTTTTCGGTGGAATGAGACGGACAGATTTCGTACCTCTACCCCGTTCATCTTGAGGAAGTTCGTATGTACTTAAGGAATAGGTAGAAATTCACTGCGCAACAATCCCTCGCCATTGTACGTCTCGGGGAGGAGTTTCCTCACGTGAAGCCACTCAAGTGTTGCCTTAATATCCTGTTCTGAGGGCATTTGTGCGTATCGGAACAACGGCAGCTCAATCGTATCCGCCAATTCGTCCGGTACTTTTACTCCGTCCGTTAGTACTTTTCGCCACGAACTACGTGGCTCGTGAAGCAAAATATCTACACCTTTGTTATAGCCGATCAGCAGTAACCGAACCGCATTTCCCTTCTTTCCCAGAGCGTCACCGCTCATCATCGTGCCCGTGACCGATATGCCCAAATCCTTTGTGGAACACAATGAGCGTAAACCACGTGCCTTACCGATTGAAAGGAATGGGTCCGGAAAAATACCTGCCGCCAGATCGTCCGAAAGAAGCATCTCCAAACGGACCGGAATCTTGTTCACTTCAGTCTTCCGAACCGCATCTTCCGGCAAGGCCTGTGCGCTAATCATACGATCTAAAGCGTACTCAATTACCGTATTCCGACTAATGCCCACCTTTTTCCCCCGTAGAGCTGATATCGAAGTTACCGACGGATCGGCGAGAAGCTCGAAGAATCCGTCGTGAGCCGCTATTAAGCCGAGCGAAATGCCTCCCGATTGCTGGATGGCAGCTCCGGAGTAATCGATGATGGTTCCGTCAATTTGCCCGCTCCGAAAGGCTGCGTCACGCTCATTCGGGCTAAAGAAGGTGACAAACTCCACCTCCAGGCCGAGCGAATCGTACACTCCTTTTTCCGCCGCCGTCAGATAAGGCAGATAATCCATGGATGCCATTACGCCCATTTTGAGCGCCCCTTCTGCCTTGGGGAGCCCCTCTTTTGCTCCATTGGATGCATCAGCAGCATCATTCTGACCCGCACCGCTCGCTCCGTTGCTTCCTTTGTTGCCCCCACAACCGGTGCAACTTAACACGACTGCCACGACTGCGCACAGCCACAGCATAGTTCTCTTTTTCATATGCTCTCCCTCCGTTTCTCGCGTACAAAGGTATATATTCTGTCACACTTACCTCTCCTCGCCCCATCAAAGCGCCCCTTCACTCACCAACCCACGCACGAACCGTCCCACGCCTCCGCACCTTCGCAGATATTTCTACCGACGTAACGGAGCGGAGGATGGGTGATATCGTTGCGAGAAATGGGAGGTAATGGGGCGTTTGCATGAAGGTATCGGAGCTGGGGATGGGAGATATTGTGACAGAAGATGGTAGGTAATGGATCGTTTGTACGGAGAAGTCGGAGCAGAGGATGGGAGGTAACAAAGCGTTTGTCCCATGCGGTCGGAGAAAACTCTATAGACTTTTCTCGGATACCCTATAGAATTTTCCCCGACACCTACGTACAACCGCGCCGTTATCTCCCACCTTAAGCTTCAAATAGCTCCCTACTTTCTCCCAAGCATCGCCCATTCTTCTCTTCAAAACCTTCCTACTCTAGGTCAATCTCCTGCTCCCTTGCTTGGTGTATTTCGTTCGGCTTCATAACAGCTCACGCTCCGCCGTCTGTTATCCCATGTGACAGCTCATAGTAATGTAATTCGGGAACAGCGGATGTTACGGCGTAAGAAGTGCGAGATCGGTTGATGAGTTTTTTCGCCTTAATGGTATGGTTGAGGTTGTCCATCTGATTTATTTTCTTTATCTTTTTATAAGATATGAGACGAATTTACAATGAAAGTACTATCATTGCGTAGAAAATACATGCTACTTGTAGGAGTATTAGTAGCAATGATAGCCACAGGGTGCCGCCCCTTCTTCGATGAAATGTGCGAGTGTAGCGGAACCACTTTTGTCTATCGCTACACACGTGCCTCGGAAGATGAATATAGCACAGGGGTGCAACAAATGCGTCACTTTTTGTTCAACTCACAAGGTTTTTTTATGAAGGAGTTGCTGCAAAACGAAGTCACCCCTCAGGAACTTCGGATTTCAGGCTTGGCACCAGGCACCTATACAGTAGTGACCGTTGGTAATAGCACTTCGGAAGGCACTATTCTTTCCGACTTGAAAGCCGAGGAAAGTCGTATGAGTGATTTTATTCTGCGGCTTAAAACGCGCTACAACGAACAGGCATACTCCGGAGCAGAGCAGCTTTTCTGGAATACAAAGAGCTTTGAAGTGAAAGCAACAGAAAAGCGCCACTACATCTGCGACCTTACTAATATACACTGCCATCTTATGTATGAAGTGACTTGGCAGTCTGCACCACCCGAAGCGGGTAAATACCGTATAGAGCTCACGGGGCTGACCGAGCAATACTCGCTTGATCCGGCACAGAGCGACCTCTCGATAGAGGTAAATCAACGGAAGGGTGTAGTACATCAATTTCCGCTTCACGCGGAAGAGACAACCGCTCTGTACCAAGATGTTTCGCTTTTTAATCACACGCTTGAGGGCAAAGTAATCTCTCCGTTATCGGAACGACCGGATTCCCACATTTCAGGTAATGTATGGCGATAAGACGATTACAAAGAAGCTGGACTTGTCACGAGCCTTTAAAGCTTTCGGATGGATTCCGGATCGGCGAGCCGAACAGATTTACCGCATACAGTTGCGGATCAATGACGATGGAAGCGTGTCAGTGCGTCCTTGGGCGGAAGGTTCGGTAGAGGACTGGCAGCCGGGCGGAGTTATCTTCCAATAAAGAAACATGCAAACTGAACAAAAGAAACAGACAATAATAAGGAATAATCAATTAAGAAGGAAATAAAAAAGCCTATGACAAAGAATGTATGGAAAGGGGTTCTTCTGATAGCTTCGGCCGCACTACTGCTGATGGCAGGTGGCTGCAAGGGTAAGGATGATCCTAAAAACAAAACGAATGACTGAAAGCTGGTTCAGGTTACTTTCCGTTTGGCGTTACCTCAGGGAGATGCGTACACCTATCGCGCAGCGATACATGACGAACCGGAATGGACAGTTAAGAAGCTTACTATGTATACGTTCAATAACGATGAAAGTAAGCTTCTTTCTATCGAACCTATTGATATGGCCAAGCTGAACTCCAACGGTGAAGCTGCATATACCTATACAAAACCGTTCGGAAACACAGAAGTGGGTAACGTGTATCGCTTCCTCTTTGTGGCAAATGACGAAGTAGCAGGCGCAACGGTCGGAATGACGCAAGAAGCCTTTGAAAAACTACCTATGACAAAGGCACTTGCCGCTGACGGTACTTCTAAGAAGTTACTGACCAAGTATGATGGTGTAGACGTAATTCCGATGACCGGTATGGCACGTCAGGGAAATAGCGCAGAAATAGCGATTACGGGTACTACAGCACCCGTTCAGGTTACACTTACTCGCGTGGTAGCTCGTATTGATGTTTCAAATCATATTCCTAATCTTACGATTACGAAGCTTTATATCCGCAATACGTACGACCGCACGACAACGTTCCCCGCGAAGGACGCAAATGGAGCTGCTACCTATATGGCACCTGCGGATGCCAATAAGGTGCAAATGAGTAGCGGATTTGCCGAAGTACCTGCTAACTTCAAAGGTATTGCCGGAGATGAAGGTAACGTGTTGAAAAAGGCATTCTACCTATACGAAGGACAACAGCCTGCTGCAGAAGCAGATAAGGACAACGCTACAACCGTTGTTGTAGAAGGAACGCTTGTAAATGGAAAATCGCTCACTATAGACATCCCCTTTGTAAGCACATCTGCAAGTTATATACCTATTACGGTAAAGCGTAATTATCTTTACAATATTGTTTTGAGCGATGATAAGCCTTTGGAACTGGGTAGCAAAGTGGTCTTTACTATTGAAGATACTCCGTGGAATTCGGTTATCCTGAACCACGATATGCAGATTATTGAAATTCAGTCCAAGGTGCCGGAAGCTTCTTATACGCATTACGATCCACTGACGAGGACGCTTCACACGCGCGCTGCCTATAACAAAAGTGGTGCTGAAGATGTGGGAGCGCCTTTCAAGATTATAACGCGCCTAAAGGAACACAAAGCGTTTACTGTAAATTTTGTAAGCTCAGAAAAGGGATTGACTTACACAATTGCCCAGGATGCAGAAGATCCTTCAATATTCCATATTTATACGCCTTGTTACACTTGTTCAGAGGTTGATGTGGAAAGTGACACAGCCGTGTTTGAAGTATACAGCGATGCATATCCAGAGCTAAAGCGGTTCCTCACTATTTGCTATGACAGAAACTATAACAAGGGCAATTAAGAGAGAGTAAAATATGAAGAGAATAATAAAGTTTATACCCGTATTACTACTGATGCCGCTCTTGTTGGCATCCTGTGCGGGCGAAAAGATACGGACGAAGCAGGAATCAGGCAAGGCTGGAGTGGTTCGGTTTTCCCTAACTTCCTCGCTACGTGCTATGGGAGATGAAAATATTGTACATCCCACCCCGGCATTAGATAGGGAAAAAAGTGTGGAAAAACTCTATGCTGTGGTCTACCGCACCTCCTCCGGTTTGCACTATAAAACGGTTGAGTGTACGAAAACTGACGGTGATAATTACGAGTTTGACAACGAAAAGAGTGGTGATTTTCTACTTTTTCCTTGTAGCTAATCCTGATGCAGATTTGATTGCTGCTATGCAAGCCGGTCCCTCAACACCGGAAGATTTAGGCGAGTTGGTAGCAAAGCAGACGCCCGGAGAGGACAATGCCGCCACGAACTTTCTGATGACTTCCGATCGTGTGAATGTAACGGTTAAATCCAAGCAATCCACAACGATACCGAATAGCATAAAACTGATTCGTGTAGCTGCCCGCTTCGATTTTTACAATAAGATCGAAGGTTTGGTAATTGACAAGATTACGTTTAACAAAAGGTATACCACAAGCCACCTCTTTGCACAAGTAAAGCATATAGACGGCCTTACCTCTACAAAGGATAAAACGTACGATGGAACGCTTTTCAAAGGCGGTGCGCTTACGGGTACGATTTATGGCTACGAAACGGATACGCGCGGTGAAACTTACTTCACCATTGAAGCTACCTACAAGGGCAAGCCGCTGAATCCGGAAGTAGTTCGTTTGGAAAACTTCGTAATCAAGCGTAACCACCTCTATAACATCATTCTGCATGAATTAGGCGGTGCGGTTGATCCGAATGCCCCCGGAAGTGAATTCGGCAAATTGAATTACGAAATCAAAGTTGCCGATTGGGAAGAAGGTACTAAGGTGGCGCTACCGGAAGATGATATTCAAAAGTCGCTTCGTTTGGATTACGATGCAGAACTTGCCAATGCACCCTATATGACGCCTTACCTTAAGGATTCGCAGAAGGATATCTATACCACTACTAAGGCGGCTACGGAAGTAACTTTCAAGTTATATACCTATGTACGAGAGGGTTCGATTGATTTCAAGGAAGGCTATTCGCCGGCAACCGAGGTTAAGTTGGAAGAAGTGGGTCATTCCGTTAAGGATCCCGCCACTGGACGCATTACCCAGATCTTCAAGTTAACGCTTCCTGCGCAGAGTAACTATGTATCCTATAATAAGTTTGACGGTTCAGGCAAGCTTGAAACGCCAAAATTCTTAGATGTTCCCTTGGTAGCAAAGAACTCTTCAAGCCAAACAACGAGAGAGCTTACTGTGAAGCACGGAATTGTGAAGATGCCTCTGGAGTACTTCTGCGAGAAACCTCTTAACAAGGCTGGTGATAACTTTGCTACAGTTGGTAACAAAGTATCTAAAATCGGTTACTTTAGGCACAATACCTATGCCATAGAGCATTTCAAAGATTTTGAGATCAACGGCAAAAAGTATCATATGCCTCATCCGTTAGAAACACCCTCAATAATTCCCTAGGACTTTGAAGCTCCTGTTGTAGGAGGAGGAGACGGGGTACTGACAAAGAAAGAAAATCAAATTGAAGAGTTAGCATTCCCCTGCTGGATTAAAGCCGGTAATACCGGGTATTACTCTTCTAAATTCGCAGCAGATTACCGTACGAATAAAGCAAACCACGTATCCTATGCGTTGCGTTATAAAAACGAAACAAAGTATGGATTAGGCAATACGTTGGTTATGGCGTTCCGATACGAATGGATTGGTGATTTTAAGAAAGTAGAGTATGCTGATGACGTAGTACCTTCGCACTATAAAATATCCTGCCGTTACTTAGAACCGAATTGGAAAGGTAATGTAGATGCTATTGCTAACGAAGATTTTTGGTCATCCCATAGTGAAAGTGATGTGACGAAAAAGATCTATGCAATGGCCGGATTTGATGGCGAACGTAAACCAGAAGATGGAGAACACTATAATCGTTTTTTGGGTAGGCGTATCGTAATTTTAACTTCCGAAGTATGGAAAGAAAATAGTGATTACGCTCTTGTTGGTTTCCTATCGAATGAAAATTGCAATGGCAAGCAGGGCTACTATGCCAATAGAAAGTCAGACCCTAAAAGAGGATTTATCTTCCCGGTTTGGCTCTTTAGCTACGAATAACGGCTGGTACGAATCAACCGGAAGGGGCAGGTATAGATATATTCTCCCCTAAGCTGATAAGGGTTCAGCCTATTCTATAGTAAAGCTCCGAGGCGTCCATACGGATTCCTCAGAGCTTTCGTTTATTTCTCGGACTTCATTCTGCCTAATAACCCACTGCTCTTATAGTAACCCGAGAGGAATCGATAGAAACAACCCGAGCTTACTTTAGATAAAACGAAGCCCGATAACAAACAGACCAGAGCGAAAACGGGTGAGGTGGGAGAGCATACTATAAGTGAGGTGCGGCTGCGAATGGGGATGTGCAAGGGAAAACGGTGGTATAGTTGGGAGTGCGATCAGGATAGACTGAAGAGTATAATACAGAAAAAGCGGATGCAGCTTAAGCCGTATCCGCTTTTCTTATGGGTGCCACACCTTGATTTGTAGAAACCCCGAATGTAAGGATTATGAGTCCTACAACGATTTCTGTAATCCGGCTACGAGACCGGCACGCCATTGACCGCTGTCAGTAACTCGAGGCATCGTAAATATTTGATGAGTTTCCCAAAAACCGGTGTGGCATATATTACGCACTTTAAGTGACGCTTTGTAGGGTGTTCCCCCATCCGATGCTTTCAATCTGTTTTAAAGATCTCCCTTACTTACGCTACAAAGATAGAAATTTAATTTGATATAAGCACAAACGTATAATTGCGTTTGTCGCCGAGCCTCATTCTTTTCCTCCATTTCACCTACGAAGCAGCTCTACTGCTACGAATCTTCGCCCTTGCTATCTCTTTTTCTTTTCTTCATCGGAACTCATCGGAATCAATCAGAATTTATTAGAAATGATCCGATACACTCCGATTAGTCCCGATTGGTTCCGATAATTTCAGCTATCTTCTCACGAGCATACCGCCTGCACCCAACCTTCTCCTGCCGCCACACCAACGCAACTTCGCGCCAATATCTACCCATCTGAGCTTGTCGGAACTTACCGGAACCAATCAGAACTTATCAGAAGAGAGCCGATACCTTCCGATTAGTTCTGATTAATTCTGATAAACTCCGATACCCTCCTACTAACATACCGCTCACCCTCAACCACCAACTTTCCCTGCATCAGTGCACCTCCGCCCAACACCCCAAGCACAAGCCGCCCCACTCTCGCGCACCCTTACCCACCAACTCACGCAGACCCACACCCCACATCCGCGCACGTTCGCACTCTTTTCTACGGAGGAAGCGAAGCGTTCCTCCCATACAAACGGATCGTTGCTCCTATGTTGTCAGAGGGGATGTACGGAGGTATCGGAGAAAAGTCTATAGGGTATCCGAGAAAAGTCTATAGAGTTTTCCGAAAAAGTCTATAGAGTATTTTCAGAAAGTCTATAGAGTATTTTCAGAAAGTCTATAGAGTATTTTCAGAAAGTCTATAGAG
>CABTZX010000035.1 GCA_902489445.1 uncultured Bacteroidales bacterium | reverse complement strand
GGGGAGTGTTTTGTGCCAAATTAAAGGTTCTTGGGGGTGGAGGGAGGGGTTTTTCCTTTGTGGGTTTGGATTCGGCCCAAATTCCCCCCCCCCCCCCCCTATATATGTAATTCTTTACAAGTAAGCTACTTATGTAGTTTTTCGCTTATCGCCTCTCCCATCAGAAGAGGGGATAGTTTTATTTTTATCTCTATTAGCTTTAGGCACAAAGAAGAGTGTCGAACCTGTTCATTGGATAGGGATTTCCGTCTTTGGGTTTATAAGGAGTACAGTAGATCAGAAGAAAGATTGAAAAAGTGTTCTTTGAATCATCGATCTTTTGCTCTCCACTCAATGTCAAGATATGGAATTAATCTCCAAAGCGATGCAGCATAGGGATATGGATTTAGTTGTAGCTGTTAGAGAGGATATAGCAGCGTACCTGGAGCATATGCCGGAATTGTGTTTTAACGAGCGTGATCTTCAGATGCATTTGGCTCTTTGGTTGGGTAAATCTGCTCACAAGTATGATGATGTAGATGTGGAATACTACGTTCCCTATCAGCTTTTAGGCGCAGATTACATTTGGCATAACGAAGTGCGCATCGATTTAATTGTCAGAAAGGAATTTGAGTATCTGCCCATCGAACTTAAGTATAAAACGAAACGTATCCGTAAGAGAATCAATCGTTTTGGCGAGAGTATCCCCGAGTCTATTCAAGTAATGAAGGAGCAAGGTGCTCAGGATATAGGCATGTATAGTTTTTGGAAAGATGTGCGTCGTATCGAGTTGATGAATAAGCGTTTCGAACAAGTGGCGGGTGGCATAGTTCTTTTTATGACTAATGATAAATCCTATCTAAATCAAACAAAGGAAACATCTAATAACTTTAGACTTAGCCTGGCACAGGGCAGTCGTGCCAGGGAAAAACATTGGAAAAATCCATATAGTTATTGTGCCCAAAATTATCCTTCTTTTGAGGTCGATAAAACGTACGATATTGCGTGGCGTACAGTAAATGTAGAGGAAGTGGAACTATACTATAATATGTTAACAATTCAGTAGATAAAGTACTTATGGGAAGTAAACGATCAACACCAATTCCGGGCCTCTCCTTTTCGTGGCAGAGAGCTGTAGGCGTATCACGATTGAGGCAGCGTGTAGCCAGGCGTACAAATATACCTACCACCAAAAACGGCCTAAAGCAAAAAATAGGTGGTGGAATCTTGAAAAAACTATTTGGACGATAACGTATAACATAATAGACAATAGAAAGATGGACAAAGTCAAAGTATTTGGTAGAGCCCAAAATCGCACGGCTCTGGGTATTGCACATGCCTATATGGTTATGTATCCGCATGCTACGTTAGCGGATTTACGCAAAGCATTCCCTAATGAACTTAATCCCGATAAAGGGGTTGACGAAATCTTTATTTATGCCGAAGAAAAGGGAACAACTGCAAACTGGGAAGGATACTTCAAAGCTCATGATGAACTCCTAACGATGGGGGACGGAAAGAAAGTATCTGTCGTTAGTATGTGGACGAAGCCGAGCTTCGATAGGATCGTAAGGCATGCAAAACAGTATGATATTGTTGTGGCTGAGTTTGAGAAAACAAAGCGTGTTGGGGAAAAAGGAGGATTCCGCTTGGAATACCTCAACGGGTACGTTCCTCCGGTAAAAAAGAAACGGCTCCCCTGGTGGCTTTGGCTCCTCATTGCGCTTCTTTTAATAGGCGGTATTTTAGCGATATTCTTGCTTCGCAAACCCAAAGTGGTTGAAGTAGAAAAAGTGGTAACGGTTGAAAAGGTAGTTTATAAAGACCGTGTAGAAGAAATAGAGAAAAACTTCAATGCTGCAAAGTTTCAGAAAGGAAAGGCTGACCTTTCGGATGAAGCGAAGTTTGTATTGCACGACTTGGCTAAGCTGATGGAGGCTAATCCCGACTTAAAGCTAAAAAAAGAGGGACATACTTCTGTAGAAGGAGATGAAGATTTTAATCAAAAACTATCGGAAGCTCGTGCTCAGGTAGCTGTGGACTTTTTAGTTAGTCAAGGTATATCAGCAGATCGTCTACAGGCGGAAGGAAAAGGCTCATCCGAACCTATAGATGCAAATAATCTAGACGCCAATCGTCGTACTGAGTTTATTGTAATTGAATAAAGAAAAGATGTGGATTGAAGCCGGTCCACTCTATTGGAACGTAATCAGGAACTTAATCAAATAACAAAGTAATTATGGCAGTAAAAAGAACAAAATCAGGAAAAATCGACAAGCGTACCAAGGAAGGTCAGGCTATGTTGGCAAATCTCGCAAAGGCTCGCAGAGTAGCCGCAAGAAATCGTCGTAAAAGAGATGCAAGTTTGCTCCGACGTATAGAACGAATGCTTAAGTAATTAGAGGAAATCAGAAGTATGAAATCAGAAATAAAGAATGTAGCAGCTTTTTTGGCTGTAGCTATTTGGGCTGACGGAGTGTACTCCGAAGAAGAAACAGAAATAATTGCTGATAATGCTGAAGCGCTTGGCGTTGATCCTAAAGAGTTAGCTCAGCATGTAGGTGATGCTGTTAAGTCGTTAGAAGATAAAGATGATGATGCCGTTCAGGAATTTCTTGTAGCTAATGCACCAGCGATTGATGAAGATGAATCAAAGAAGCTGCTACAGTGTGCTATTGAGATTGTGATGGCTGATAATGTTATTTCGGCTGACGAAGTACAGGTGATCTTTGACTTGGCTGACGCTATGGGTGGCGATGTAGAACATGCCGATGTCGCGCTTATGCTGGTAGACCTAGTTAAGTATAGCCCTGAAATAGAAGTAGAATTCTAATAATAGACAAAGATATGGCTGATTTTCGTATTGATACCCGAATGAAGGTAAAAACCTTAAAGGCGAACTTTAAGAAGGAATTTGGTGCAACACTTCGTGTATACACTACAGTGAATTGCAAAGCAATGGCAGATGACGAAGCTACGATTGGGTCGCTGATGGCTTCTTCCGCAAATGGTGGAATGTTGACTGTCGGAGGTAACCTAAGAGTTAGTAGCTTTGAGAAAAAGTTTGTAGAGCTTTACGGAATTGGCGTGCAAGTAGCAAATGCCAAGAATACAGAGCTCGCCGGTGATAATATCACGTTAGTTGCTGCAGGCAAGAAATAATTCAAAAGACCGGTCAGTGGAGCACTTTTATGGTGGCTCCATTGACCGATCCTAATAAATACGTGGTATATAGATATGTACGTATTGTAAAGAACATAGATTCTATCTTTCTACAAGAATGATTCATTTGTATTTTGTATGAGTATCAAGAAGATCATTTATTCGATAGTAGGAATCCTCATCACTTTCTATATTATTGATAGCGCTTGCGGCATTTTTTCGGACAAAAAGAAGGCATACCGTAAGCATATCGAAACCATTGAGGAAAACTTTAATGCGGTGAATTTCGCACAAGGAAAAGCAGAATTGACCTATAAGGCAAAATCGGTCCTTAATGATTTGGTCAAATATATGAAAGATAATCCTGATTTGAAGATTAAATTGGAGGGCCACACTTCAGAAGAGGGAGATGAGAACTTCAACCAGAAGCTATCAGAGGCTCGCGCTAAGGTGGTTCTCAACTTTTTAGTTAGTCAAGGTATTTCGGCAGATCGTTTGCAAGCTGAGGGAAGAGGATCTAAAGAACCGATAGATCCCAATAACCGAAGAAGCAATCGGCGTACTGAGTTTATTGTAATAAAGTAGGGAAGTTAAACACAAAAGGAATCAAACAAAGTAGGTAAAAATGGCACATTTTACGAAACTAGGGGATTTGGATATGCGGTTCAACTCGAGTCGCAGTATCATTGCAAGGCGAAACTTTTGGGGAATTGTAGGCAGCATATTCCTCTATCCTTTAATCTTTCCTTTTATATTTCTCTACTACGTTGTTATTGGCATCTTAAAGGGGATGAGGTGGCTTTTTCTAAGCGTTATGTCCCTCTATGATGCGCTTGGTAAAAAAAAGTTCTTGCTATGCATCAAGGTTATGCTTGTATTTGCTTCAATCATAAGTCTTATTATATTTTTCTCCATAAGTTGATTTATGGATATTGAACAACGCTTTTGTAGCTTTAACTCATTAAAGATGAAGATAGCGTAGGAATATTATTAGTATGAAAAGGATCATTATTTATGGGATATTAGTGCTTGTCGGCATAGCTGTCATTCAAGGGTTAGTTGGTCAAGGATGTAGTAGTGGGGCTGTCAAGGAGTTCAAAAAAGCGCTTGATGAGGGAAACTTAACAGAAGCAGCCAAGTGTATTGAGCGGATTGGTTACGATTCCGGTAGGGAAAAATATGCTCTTCGTCTAATTCGGCTTTACTTGGATGTAGACAACCCCAAACAGGCTATCTACGTTTATGAGGAACTAACGCCCAGTCACGTAGATCGAAGTGGAATAAGATATGCCAGCCTACACAGCTATGAGTATAATGCTTGTAAGTTGCTTAGGGAGTACCTTGTAGAGCACGGAGAGTATGAAAAGGCATGGGAGTACTATCCTTTAAATTACCAGAACGAGAATTATATCAGCAATGCGGAATCTCGATATGCTTATCTGAGTGACGTGGTAACGGCGATGTGTGATGCCGGTCAGCAGGAAGAAGCGGCTCAATTTATTAAGAAAAAGCTACACTGGTTTGTGACTTATGTAGATACAAGTAAGGAAGTGGAGGATTATGCTGCCTATCGAAGCGATCTAGTAAATGGGCGGTTACAGCAAATCATTGACGATTCTTACTAATTAAATTGCGGTATAGCGGTTTATGAAACTAGTAATACGGGTAAGCAAAGTCTTTTTATTGCTTTGTGTACTGGTGGCTTGTATAAGCTGTGGACAAAGCAATACTAAAAAGGAAGATCAAATAGACAAGATCTCTGAGTTGGAGCAGATGAAGTACGATAATATATCGAAAAAGATAGACCTTCTCTGCATCAAAGCTCAAGAAGCTGAAAGCACGAACTCCAGTCGGACTTTGCAGTCGATTTATGCAGAGTTGCGTGATTTGGAGTACGACTATAATCCCCAAGGCATGGGGGAGCGTGCGCAGCAACGGTGCCAAGCCCTAAAAAAAAGGCTTATCTCGCTACAAGAAAATCCCAATGATTTGCTTCAATCGGTGCAATCGGATACTATTTTGAAAGCATCAACAAGCTCCCCTTCATCCGTTGGAACAATTCTTGTAGCAAGGGACCGTGTAAAGATAAAGGGAATTAAGCGTTACGCCTATTTCCTAAAAGCAAAAGATAAACTTAATATTGTTCTTACTTTGTATGGTTCAGTCCGAGCTACGCTTTTTGATATTAACCATCAGAAGCGAATTAGGCAGTGGAACCTAAATGGAGCCGTTAATGAGCTTGTACCCATTCTTTCAGATGGAGTCTATATGTTAGAGCTACGATCAAGTGAGAGGAAATGTTTCGCAGATATTACGCTCTCATACGAGGGTAGTAAGGGAGCACGTCCCCACGTAACAGAGCGGATTGTAAGTTGCAGAAAAGGAGATTTTTTGGCAGAAGTGACTGATGGGTTGCGCGTTGCTAAAGTTTTCAACGAACCAAAGAAAATAGGGCTTAGAGGTAATCTTAAGTCCATGTTTTCCGGTAAGTCTCGAGCTTTGATCACAGTTCCAGTTCCTTCAGGAAGTGAGGCTATTTTATATTCCCTTCGCATTTCTACTAATGAAAAGACAGTGCCATCTGACGGCAAGTTTGCCGAAAATCTATCGTTGGCATCTAAACAGATCAAGTTGTTCGGGATTAATGTGTATGAAAAGCGCACAATTAATAGCAGTGTTATTGATCGCTTGCTCTTTAATACACGTCCGGCTCGTGATGAGGATGCCTTTTGCAACATGTACATCTTGAACGATGTAACAGAAGCAAAACGCTTCCAAGACGAGACAGCTTCATCTGCAAAATATAAGTATGATGTCAACCAATCACAGATGGGAACTCAGTCATGTAATGGTGAGTTAAAAACGAAAGGGCGTAAAACTATATACATAGGATTCGAGAACGAGCGTATGCGCTACGATAATTACATTTGGCTGGAAGTGGCTTCTCTCACACATACGAAGGAATACTCTCGTCCAGTGTACCTAACCAGATAGAATTTAATCAATAATAAAGTTCAATTAGTAAAGAAAACTATGGCAAAGAAATCAGTAACCTCAGGAGAGTACATTCTCTCAAAATTAGACAGTGGTAGCATTACCGTATACCGTGTGTACGATAATGTGAAAGGGGCTTTGCGTGAAATTGCAGAGCAGGAAGGCTTTGAGTATGACAACAATTGGACAACGCGTCAATTTGGCTCTAAACTGATGGCTTATTTGGAAGAAAAAGAAGGATAACTATCTCAATCTTACGAATACTTATTGCTCTACGGAGTGGGTGTGTAATGAAATGAGGTTAATCTAAAGGAAAGAAAAACTATGAGTAAAGAGTATTATAGAAAAAGAATAATAGATTTACGTGCCTCTATCGCACAGGAACGAGAAGCTAAAAAACGCGATAATGAGTTTTACGCTACTAGGGTTAGAAGTGCATCGTCACCATCTTCAAAAGCTTCCTACCGAAAAAGCAAGGTGGATAAAGCGGCCTCGCATAATCGCCAAATAGAGTATTACAAGAGTCAGATTGAAAGTGCTAAGGCCAGCCTCAAAAATTGTAGGTAGAAGGGTCTATCGAAAATCCTAAAATGTATAACGTACTATTAACAGGATTTGAACCCTACTGGACTTATCCCGAGAACTCATCTTGGGTTGTTGCTCAAGAAGTAGCAAAGTGTCAATTAACCGGCATCAGTCTCTGCACGGAGCAGATGCCGGTTAGCTTTGCGCGAGTAAAAGAGGCAGTTGGTGCAGCTATTCAAAAGTATTCGCCTGATTTGATCATTATGTTGGGACAATCAGGGGGAAGCGACCGTATTAAATTAGAGCGCATAGCTATAAATTTGATGGACGCCAAACTCCCCGATAACGATGGCTATATCCCTAATGAAGCAGAAATCCATAAGGATGGTATACCGGCACTTTTCACGAACACCGAAATCAAGAGTCTAAAGGATAGCGTTGAGGCTCAGGGGATAAAGGTGAAAATCTCCAATTCGTGTGGTCTATACGTATGCAATCGTCTTTACTACGAAGCATTGTCAATTTGTAGGAGTATGCCCTCTACGAAAGCCTTATTTATACATTTACCCTATTATGAAGGGCAATCCTGTGCTAAACCGGCGAAATTTACTATGCCACTTTACGAAATGGTACGGGCTGTAGTAACTATAATTGAAAAAAATAGTGGAAGGCATCAAGAAGTTTAAGCACCAACTGGGGCGAGTCTTTGATGGTAACTTAAAGACGAAGCAATGGGGAAATTACGTTGATTACACCATCATCGGACTGATCCTCCTGAGTACGCTTTCTGTTTTTATCTCTACATTTAATATTTCCCAGACTTGTGAGCGTGTGCTTCACGTGATAGATATTGTTACGGTTATCTCGTTCACAATAGAAGTATCGTTACGTATATGGGTGGCAGATGAGCTTAATCCTAAGTACAAGGGCTTTTGGGGGAGAGTGCGCTATTGCCTCACCTTTTATGGGCTGATTGACATATTGTCTACATATACCTTTTATTTAGCCCTTTTTTTCCCGTTGCCCTATCAAGTACTTAAGTCGCTCCGCGTTGTTCGTGTATTGAGGATATTCCGCTATATGCGTTCCTTCCGTCTCTTACAGAAGGCATTAGCTTCAAAATCGAAGGAAATTCTAATCTCCCTACAGGTGCTTTTGGTAGTGACCTTGATGTTGTCGTTCGTCCTTTTCTTTTACGAACATGAAGCTCAGCCTGAAACATTCAATAATGGAATGACCTCAGTGATGTGGGCTTTTGCACAATACATAGGCGATCCCGGAAAATTCGCCGAAACTCCTCCGATTACCCCTGTGGGGCAAGCTGTCGCTTTTGGGGTTGGAATTCTCGGAATTGCGCTCTTTGCTATACCCGCAGGTTTGGTTGGAGCCGGGTTTTCTGAAGCTCTCGAAGAGGAAGCACACAAACAAAACATTAGAAAAAATACGGAAAAACTCCAGCTCGCTTTTGAGCGAAAGCTGGATAGACCAACCGGATTCCAGATCGTACCACAACATCTTTCTATATGTGATCTGCAGGCTCGAATCGGCCTAAAAGTGGGCGATATTCTCGATGTCGTGGAAAACTCGAAAAACTTCCGACTAATCAACTTGGCAACCACGCAAACCATTGATGAACATCCACAAGATAAGCTCGCTGTAGAGCACTTTATAACCAATAAACCTTATGGGATTTGCATTGATCGCGGCTCTAAAATCACTATAGTGTCGCCGTCAAGTTTTACAGATGCTACCATCGGTAATTTTTCCTATTATCTTGCTTTGATAGGTGGATTTAACTACATCAGTAGGGAGTTGGGAGTGGCGAGGCCGTTCAAGTCCTACTATGCCTTTGATAGTGCTCAAAGCGAACCTAACTTGCCTCTCTATATGGCAGATTTAGAGGAGCTCTCCACGCGTCCGGGGAGCTGGACCCTTACTACATTAGTGGCGAGCGGTGCCAATGAGCCCGCCTATCCAACCATATTCCACTTTTCAGCTGGAGGAGCCAAGGGCAATGAGCAATTTAGTGGAGATAATCTATTTGTGCAGGATATGGAGGGATATAAAGCTTTTTATGAGGATGTAACTGCTGAACTCAGGAAAAGTTTTGATATGGACTCTGACCATCAGCGGTACCACAACCTCACCTCCAAACGCCTTTTCCCTCGTAACTATAGTGAAGGTAGGGGCTCTCGCAACAATATAGTGTTGCGCATAGCATGGAGTGCCTGCTTGTGGGATTCTCGCCGTATAGCTATTGCTAAGACCATTGCCGATGCGCTTAATCGTCATTTCGAAAGTGACGTAACAAAAGAATACCCTTCAGACTTAAAGATCAAGCAAAGTGGATACCACTCTCCAGAAGAGATTCCGAACGAAGATTGACCGTAGCTCATCTTCCTTCTGATCTCCTTTATACCCCCTCTCGATAGGTGTACACGTATCAGGCAAAAGGTATATACGTATCGAATGGGAGGTATATACATATCAAGCGAGAGGTATATACATATCAATTGATAGGTATATAGGTATCGGGAGTGAGGTGTGTAGCCCTTCGCCTCAGGATGCCCTAAGACGGATAGGGTAGTGTGGACTTGCTCGGCTTGTAGATGGGTGCGGATGGCTAGTGGATTGGGTGCGAGCGGTCGACGGGTCGGTACAGTCGGCTAGCGGATAGGGGAGTTGGGGCTGAGTGTAGTATAGGGATACCGCTGACGGCTTAGGTGCGCATCTGAGAAATGGGGCGCGGACGGTCGGCTGATGGGCTCGGGGCGGCTTACGGATTGATGTAGACGACCATGCCGTAGTGCTCTTTGCCGTATTTCAGGTAGAGTACGCGCCAGTCGCCGCGTGCTGTTTCGGGGAGCACGATGTCGCAAACCTCCTCTTGTGTAGTGCGACTAATAAGTTGTTCGCCTCGCATTGTGTAAAGGGAGGCGGTCACTTCCCGGTCAAAGTTCTTGGGAATGATAATGCGCAATACGTTTCCGAACACAAAAGCTGTAGGAATGGGTCGTTTGGTTTGGAGCGAATCGGTGGGTTGCTTAGGCTTTACAAGCGCATCTATCCAATAATAGCCTTTGTACGGTGCGCTGTTCACGTATTCTGTACTTCCGATGGTTCGGTACAGTGTAGCTCCGCTCAGATTGGCGGTGGCTTTGGTGCGATACGGCACAAACGGCAGCCGCTTGCCTTGCTTCGTTTCCAAGCCGATGTAGAGCATTTCGCCCTTGTTGAGTGACACAATGTTGCGGAGCGGAATATAGGTGGCAATCGGCCCCGTTAAGGTGCGCTCGATGAACTCGGTGCCTCCGCCCGCAATGCGTCGGAAGGCGGGGAGCGTATAGTCGGCTCGATAGAGCTCTCTCAGCCCTCCATCTGCGCCTTTTGCGTAAGCAACAATCTGCAGGGCTCCGTCATCCGCGTAGGGCGTTTCCGCTACAAAAATCACTCCGTGTAGTTCGCTCTTTGCCTTTATGGGGTAGGCGGTAAGCAATCCGTTAATTTCGCTCGGTGGAGCCACCGTTTCAACGGAATCCCGCCACGGAGCATAGCGATGATGGGATAGTAGGAGCATTGAGAGCGGAGCGTACGGATCGAGCCCGTCGCACGTAGTTGCACCGGTGCCGGAAGGATCCAAAAAGGGCTTCAGATAGAGACTATCCGCGCCACTCCCCGTAAAGCAACGCTCAATGGAGTAGTAGAAATCGTTGATAGGTGTTTCGCAATAGGATTTTCCACCCGTTAAAGCACCGATAATGTGGAGTTTGTTGTCCAAAAGGGGAGAGCCGGAGGAGCCGCCCGCCGTGGTGCCGATATCCCATCTTTTGATGTGAAAATGGGAGTCACTCCACACCATTGCGCCGGCATCAAAGTCGCTCAGCGATAGAGATTCCTCTTCACACAGATTATAGCGTGCTACCGAAGCGGAGGGGCAATGTATGCCGTAGAATGGCCCTTTAGGCTTACCGGTTGCGTTCCAGCCTGCGAAATAGGGCTGATAGGTGATGGGGATGCCGCCGGAAGCCGTTTTTCCCTCTTTTTCGACACCCACAATGCGAAGTAGGCATAAATCATGCGCTTCGTCGATGGCTACAATTTCCGCTCCGGCAAGGGATTGTTCCTCCACACCACGGATCAATTTGTTCCCCATGGGTGAATAAAAGTTGAAAAAGAATACCGTTTGACGCGCCGATTCATCCATAAAAGCGCGATCGCCTTTTTGGGAAAAACTTCCGTTGACACAGTGCGAAGCCGTGAGCACGTATGCAGTGCCGTCTTGGGAAGTATTGTTAATCAAAGCACCGGTGCAAACGGTGGTGCCGCGGACAATCATCAGTACGAGGCTACGCTTTACTTCGTCCAATTTGGGCAACGATACGATATTGGGTGCACATGGATAGGTTCCGCGCATCCAAGGCTCCCCTTTTTCGTGTTTGTCCTCAGCGGGGAAGGGCGCCAGCTCGCGAAAGCCGTAACTTACCGAAGCTATGTGGAGCAAAGGTGCCTGGGTTGAGCCGATGGGTGCTTCGTAGCGCAGCACAACCCAATCGCTTTTTACCGGTGCCGTTGATAAAGTTCCTAAACGCGTATTGTTCGCTTCCGTAAAAGCGCCCTTAAGTACCTCACCTTGAGGGGAAAGAATGAAAAAACGGCTCCCCTTTGGTAACTCGAATTGGTCAAAGAAAAATTGAAGTGAACAGGCACCTTTGGCACGGAGAGCCAGTTCCCATACCGCATTTCCGTTACTGTCGTACCGGCAAACGCCGTTACGTTGCATCGAAAGATCTGTGTCGATCGGGAGCGCAATGGCGTAGCGATCGCGAAGCAGAGAGGATTCTTCGGCAGAAATGAGGCTTTCAATGGCCGCAGAGGACGGCACGCGCAATTCAATCGGATCACTGCAAGCACGCAGCAGCGTGGAGCTTTCCGATGGAACGGCGGCTACAGATAGTTGTGCCTGTGCATCCCAAATGAAACAAACGGCGCATAGTGCGGTGAAAAGAGCGCACTTAAGCCGGGAAAAAATTCGTATCTGCATCATAACCGGATCCATTGATTTCCGCCCTCAAAGGTAGCTGATTTCCCTCAATTTGAGGTACGAATGCCGTTACGCAAGCAGAGATTCATTGCGCTGGTTGCCCTTTTCTTGCGAAAGGTGACCACTCAACTCAGCAAAAGGTACCTGACTTTTTGAATAAAAGCTATATACGGCTGTTGGGAACTCGCTGAAAGAGAAGAGGTTCCCCATAATACAGGGAACCTCTTTCTGTTATTGATTTAGTGCTTGCTGTAAGGCGAGCACGGTGATTTTAGTGGATCAGATTTTCTTTTTGAACCAATCCTGTACGGCTTCGTTAAGTACCATTTCTTCCTTAAAGCAGTAAGCTCCCGTCTTGGGGGACTTAATCATGCGGATTACTTTGGAGTAGGCGCGGCCGTCTTTACTACCGCCTCTAAATGTTGCAACTGATTTTTTTGCCATAGTTCGTTACGCTTTCTCCAGAGGGTTACTTAATTTCGCGATGAATCGTGTAGCGCTTGAGAATAGGATTATACTTTTTCAATTCCAAGCGTTGGGTCGTATTCTTTTTGTTCTTGGTGGTGATATAGCGGCTTGTTCCGGGCAGCCCGCTATCTTTCATCTCCGTGCATTCGAGGATCACCTGTCCCCGTGCATCCTTACCTTTCTTCGACATGTTCTCTCTCCTTCCTTATTTTTCGGGGTTTTCGAGGATTGTAGCCTCTGTTAGGTAACCCTTTTCAACCGCTCTTCTAATAGCTTCATTCAAGCCGACGCGGTTAATCAGCCGCAAACCGGTTGCCGATATCTTCAACTTTATCCAGCACCCTTCCTCAGGCCAATAGAATTTCTTTGAGAAGAGGTTGACGTCAAACTGTCGCCTTGTACGATGGTTGGAGTGCGACACGTTATTGCCGGATATAGCACGCTTTCCGGTGATTTGACAAACTCGTGACATTACTTCTATTCTAATTGTGAGCCCGAGCATACCACGCCCACGCTCATAGTTTATATTACTACTTCGTTCCTTTCCGCAACTTCGTTGTGCTGAGCTGCTTGGGAGCCTAAGCATCATAACTCCCGTAGTGCGTTCGGCACGATAATTGCGCTTTCAGTCGGCAAATGTACGAAATTAATTTGAAACAGCCGCTCTTCCTCCATCAAAGAGCATCATGCATATAGCTATTTCGGTACCACGAGCGGAAGCAACTCTGCGGCGTTTCGCCCTCGGGGCATACTCGGTTCCCCGACTGCACGAACCCTTTGTACAGAACAGCTTTGAGCGACATGGGCACCCCATCGTTCGGTTCCAAATCGGCTAAGCCTGCTTCCTTGTAGTGTTTTACCACTTTTTCGCACTGTACGGAGGTGGAATGCACCCATAAATACTCAAATTGCCAACGAAGCATGTACTTCGGATCTTCCGGAAAAAGGTCTCTTCCATCGTAGTAGCGGCATTGTTTGATCAGCGGCTCTATTGAATCGCCGTAACGAGCCGTAAACTCTTCGATCACGGAGATCATCTCGTTGGGGAGATAGGTCAGTGTTTTTGCGGCAATTTCGTTCGGGATTCCGTAGTATGCTTCCGCCACTGAGCCGGCAATGGCTGCCAGCGTATCGCTATCGCCGCCGATGGATATGGCGAGGCGGATGGTATCCTCAAAGCTTTCGCTCTCCAAAAAGCATACAAACGCTTGTGGCACAGTGCCCTGGCAGGAGGGATCGAATTGGTACGTTTTGCGCAATTCGTCGCACGTCATATTGAGATTATAGCCAAATTGCTTCGTAATGGTATCTCGAAGATCACCTTTTGAATAGCCGCTTCGGAGCATCCAGATCGCCAGCGCGGTTGCCTCTGCTCCCTTGATTCCTTCCGGATGATTGTGCGTACATTCCGCCGATTTGCGCGCTTCAGCCAACACTTCGTCGCGTTCTGCCAGCCAACCGCAAGCCGATACGCGCATCGCGCTGCCGTTGCCGTAGCTTCCGTACGGCTGAGGATTATCCTCTTTGATCCACCGAGCAAAGCCGCCTCCGTAGCTCTCTATCGGATTCGGGTAACGACGGCACCACTCCTGCAGCGACGCCGCATACGATTTCCCCTTCAGGAGCGCATCCGCTACGGCAATCGTGCAGATGGAATCGTCCGTATAGCCCACTCCGTTGCCAAAAAGCTCAAACTCCTTATCCCGATGATTATCAAACTCAAAGCGCGATCCTACGATATCGCCCACAATTGCTCCCAACATGTTTTTCTCGTCTTAGAACGTTTCTTTTCTGTCGGCTAAGTTACCTATTTATATTCATATAGTAAGTGTAGCGCTTCCGAAAGATACTTTTTGCCGAGCGAACCCCTCCCTTTTGCGCGACATTTCCCTAAATAGAGTAACTTTGAGACACTATTTGGTTAGAAAGAAGCACGTAATGAACCAAGAAATTATATTTGTGAGCGGCATCGATACCGGCATCGGCAAAACAGCTTCTACCGGTTATTTGGCTGCTTTGTTGCATCGCGAAGGCGTAAAGGTAACCACCTCCAAGCCGGTGGAAACGGGCATGCACGGCATTAGTGAGGACCTTGCCATGCACGACCGGCTCGCGCCATTCCTTAAGGAGGATAGCGCCGCGCAGCCCTTCCGTAATAGTTACCTGTTTACCTACCCGGCATCGCCCCATTTGGCGGCAGAAATGGACGGAAAAACGATTGATCCTGAGCGTCTTCGGAGCGATGTGGCGCATCTGTTGGCTATGGGGTACGAAAAAGTGCTTATGGAGGGGGCAGGCGGACTGATGGTGCCGCTCCGTAAGAACCTACTCACGATAGATTTTGTCGCGCAGAGCGGCTACGGAATGGCATTTGTTACCTGCGGACGCTTGGGCAGTTTGAACCACACGCTGCTCAGTCTTGAAGCGATGGACCGGCGCGGCATTCCGCTCCGATACCTGCTTTATAACGCCTACCCCCATGAGGAGAAGCCGATCGATGACGAGAGTCGCGCCTACCTGAAGGAGCTGCTCGCCACGCGCTATCCGGATGCACGCTGGGTCGACGTGCCCCTCCTCGCCGAAGCTACGCCCCGCTAACCGCCTCTCACCGCGCCGATAAAGCAATATTGACGCACGGATACAGCAATTACGGCGCATGAATAGAGCAATTCCTGCGTACGGATAAAGCAATTTCGGTATTCCGATCAATCAACCACGCTATACCGATTCGCAGCGTGCACCCCTCCGGAGGCGGCTTGCTTTCCAGCGGCCGCCCCCGACCATACGTGCCAATCCCGCCGAATAAGACTAGCTCCGTCCCATCCATACGTATCTATCTCGCCGAATAAAGGTGCTCCCGCCCCCGAAGTGAGGGCGCGTTGCTCCGCTCCGACCCATCCGCCACCCCAATTCGACCCATCCGCTGCGCGCACCCCTCCCTATTCCCGCTACTGATCCCACGTACCCCGCCCCCGAAGTGAGGGCGCGTTGTTCCACTCCGACCCATCCGCCACCCTAATTCGCTCTATCCGCTGCGCGCACCCCTCCCTATTCCAAAAGCTGCCCCACGTACCCCCGCCCCCTATCTGAGGCGCGTTGTCCCGCTCCGACCCATCCGCCACCCCAATTCGACCCATCCGCTGCGCGCACCCCTCCCTATTCCCGCTACTGATCCCACGTACCCCGCCCCCGAAGTGAGGGCGCGTTGTCCCGCTCC
>CABTZX010000034.1 GCA_902489445.1 uncultured Bacteroidales bacterium | reverse complement strand
CTTCCACAGCCTGTTATTGGGACAGGAGAGTGGGAAGATAGGCAATGTGACTACTTTAAAAGTCTACCCATTGGAACTATTCTAATGGTTAGAAGGGGAGGTCAAATGATAGCTTTGTGTAAGATAACGAGTGAGACCTATACAGATGATGAACTTGAGAAAAGGTTCTTGCATATCAACTATCGGAATGTAGCTGTACTTGGTTACATTTCTGACGAAGATCAGCCAACAAATAAGCAACTGTTTAGCCAGGGTACATTAAATAGTTGTGCGCCCTGGACTGATCAGTGGAAGTATATTGACAAAATCATTCGAAAGCTACACGACAGTAACCTTGACAACTAATCTAAAACAAGATATGAACTACCACTCAGACAAGTACTGGCATATTCAAATGCAGCTGCCAGAAGGTAAAGATGGAACTGAAATTGATCCCACAGAGATGTTATCTCTTCCACAGCCTGTTATTGGGACAGGAGAGTGGGAAGATAAGCAATGTGACTACTTTAAAAGTCTGCCCATTGGAACCATTCTAATGGTTAGAAGAGGAGGTCAAATGATAGCTCTGTGTAAGATAACGAGTGAAACCTATACAGATGATGAACTTGAGAAAAGGTTCTTGCATGTTAACTATCGGAATGTAGATGTACTTGGTTACATATCTGACGAAGATCAGCCAACAAATAAGCAACTGTTTAGCCAAGGTACATTAAACAGTTGTGGTCCCTGGACTAATCAGTGGAAGTATATTGACAAAATCATTTCAAAAATCACAATGAAAGAAGAGATAGACAACTATACGCGGCTCCTAGAGCTAAAGAAAAACATCATTTTGCAGGGGGCACCGGGGACAGGCAAGACCTATACTACAGCCTCCATCGCTGTGCGTTTATGCAATAAAGACTTTGCCGACTTCTCAGACCATGGCAAAGTGATGGCAGAGTATGAGAAACTACAAAACGAGGGGCGGATAGCTTTTTGCACCTTTCACCAGTCGATGGATTATGAAGACTTTGTTGAGGGGCTTAAACCTGTAGTCAGTGAAGATGGAGGTGGCATCACGTATGAAGTGGAGGATGGGCTCTTCAAGAGTCTCTGCCAAAGGGCTCAAATGAAAGAAGGTGCTGACATCATCTCTTGTATAGATGCTTATTTGGAATCAATTAAGGGATATGAGAATCGAAAAAAAATCCCAACGCTCACGGGCAAGTCACAACTGAACGTCTGGTGGAAAAAGGGTAATAAAACAATTAGTTCGCGCAGTATATTCTCACAGAGTGAAAAAGAGGAGGACTATTCGCCCTCTCCGCTCAATATTGAAAAGGTCAAGCTCCAAGCGATCGGCGAAGGTAGAGAAAACAACTGGCCAAGCTATGCGGCCGCCTTCATCAACGCCGTAAAGAAAGAATATCAATTGGAAAACCAAATATCTAGTAAGCCATACGTTCTTATTATCGATGAGATCAATCGAGGTAATGTGTCTAAGATATTTGGAGAGCTGATTACCTTGCTAGAGGCAGATAAGCGTAGCGGAGGCGGTGACCATCACATCCGCTTGACGCTACCATACTCTAAGGAGTCCTTCGCTGTCCCTGCCAATCTCTACATCATTGGCACGATGAATACGACGGACCGCTCTACAGGTAGTATTGATTACGCCGTACGTCGTCGTTTCGCCTTCGTCACGTTGGAGGCTAGTGCCGAGGTTATTAGGACGCACGTTGATGAGTCTGTGCGTGACCTCGCTATATCTCTCTTTGAGGAGATAAATGGAAAGTCTATAGACGATCAGAACTCATTTATTTATCAACATAAGAGTGGCGACTTTGAGCTTGAAGACTTGATGATAGGACACAGCTACTTTATGGCAGATGATATCGAGTCGCTCCGGCTCAAGATGCGCTATGAAGTGGTGCCTCTGATCAAGGAATACATCAAGGATGGTATCTTGAGAGGAAAGAAAGACGATGAGCACTACTTCAATAGCTGGATGGATGCGAAGTGCTATCTGCCTAAGCCGTCAGAAGATAGTGAGGACTTAGTAGAGTAATGCCAAAGCTAATACAAGTACAGGAGCATGAGCTAATCCCCCTGGAGATCTCCCTGCCTGTTTGGCAAGAGGGCATGCGGCTACCTGCACAGTCGGAAGGCTTAGATAGGTGGTTCTTTCGCTGGCAGTGGGGTGGTACTTTCCCACAAGCCTCTTCTAGTGAAGAGTTTTCTGGGGAGGGCTATTATGCCTCTTATGTGATAGGCACTCAATGGATCGAATCGACTCCTCTAGTTATTACACCCAAGGGTGGGTGTGACAAGATAGACTACCTCAAGATGCTTGCCACATGTCTCAATAGTGGCATAGAGTCGAAGGAGCTGTCTAAGATTTATGGTGTCGACCTAGAGCAACCTCGGATTAAAGCTCCCGAACTCAACTCTGTGCTGAGTCCGTTGATTATAGTTCACTTCATATCTCTGGTACGGGAGATCATCAAGCGTGGACTAAAAAAGAGCTATGTGTCACGAGAAAGTAATCTGAAGAAAGTGAGGGGACGCATCGCTATCTCCGCAAACGAGTACTACAATGTGATGCGTAAGCGTTGCGAAAGGGTGTATTGCAAATACCAAGAGTACTCTGTAGATACGCCAGAGAATCGCTTGATCAGGAAAGCTCTGCTCTTCTCTCGCCAGATCATAGCTCAGATCGCACAAGAAAACAAAAGCCTACACGCTCTACATCATGCGATCAATCAATGTATCTCAGCCTTTTGTGATGTCGGTGACCAGATAGAGGTGTGGGAGATCAAAAGCATGAAGCGTCACAAACTCTTTCGAGGGTATGAAGAGGCTGTGCAGATTGCTCAGATGATCTTGAGATGGTGTGATTATAGCATCACGAACATCCGTCCTGCTACGGAGAGCCCTTGCCCTGTCTTTTGGCTAGATATGTCGTTGCTGTATGAGCATTACGTGTTAGGACTATTACGAGAGGCCTATGGTGAGAAGATTAAGTATCAAGCCAAGGGTTATACGGGCTATCCGGACTTTATCTGTTATGATCCTAAACTCATCATGGATACTAAGTATATACCACGCTTTCAGCAGGGAGGTATTGATATAGCTATTGCAAGGCAATTAGCTGGATATGCTCGAGATCGAAAGCTTTTTCGGCTTCTAGCCAGTGAGGTAATCCCTTGTATTGTTATCTATCCTAAAGAAGGGGAAGCGCAGAATCCTTTCAAAGATAAGAGCCTGGAAGAGCTCTTGGCGGAAGATGAAGACAGGCACTTGCTCGGATTTTATCGAATAGCAGTACCCTTACCGACTCTTAATGAACCGGAGACCAACTTATCGTCTAGCTTTACATAGTTCAGACAAGATAAAAGGGACCCTTGAAGTAACTCTCACGCACTTATAGTGACAATGAAGATACTGCATCTATCTGATACGCATGGCTATCACAGGCGACTGCGGGATCTACCAGAGGCAGACGTCGTGGTACACTCTGGAGACTTTACTATGCATGGTAGTGCAGACGAGGCAGAGGACTTTATCAACTGGCTCTGCGACTTGGACTACCGGTACAAGCTCTTCACCTGTGGCAATCACGACTTCTGTATGTACAGGGCTACTGTGAGCGGACTCAGTGACACGGTACACCTGCTCTACAACTCGGGGGTAGAGATCGAGGGGGTGAAGTTTTACGGAGTCCCGCTGTTTGTGCCAGACTGTGCCGATGGTCGCCAGGAGCAATACGAGGGGGATATACCGCTAGACACAGATGTCTTGGTTACGCATCGTCCGCCCTATGGCATTCTGGACTATGCTGACCAGACCAACTACGGCTCTGCCATACTCCTGCGTCGAGTGCATGAGATCAAGCCCCGCCTGCACCTCTTCGGGCATATCCATCAGCAGTATGGCGTGCTGAGAAGATGTGAGACAATCTATTCGAACGCTGCCATGATGAACGAAAGCAATCGCTCGCTCAATGCTCCTCAGCTTTTTGAGATATAGAGCTATTCTTTGTAGTAGTCGGGAAGGTCAATAGTCATTGAATCGGTTGGTGATCTTAAGACGGTAGCCACCTATTTTCACCGGTCTCACTTCCGTTCTACTTCGGTTCCTCTTTCTGCTGTAGGGCGCAGGGGAATTCCGTAATGGCAGTATATGAGAGGGGTAGTACACTGCTCAAAGTACTCCCAAGCATAATTTCTCACTATTGATGTATGCTGTGCTGCGTTCTCGCATAGGGTGTGTGCTATCTTTGCCATAGTTCTTGGTAATTAGACTATGAAACAGGTAGTACGTATGTGTGATTTGAGCTTTGATGCAAAGCTCTTTGAAACGTTCCGGTGTGGTACGCCGCTGGACGATCTCCTTAGCTCTCATGTGGGGTTGCCTCGTGGGGTGAACTACATGATTATAGGAGATCCCGGCGTCGGCAAAACTACGATTATACTTGACCTGATGGCCAATGTGCAGATAAGCTATCCGGAGGCTCGCATGCTGTTTATTAGTGCGGAGATGAACGAAATAGACTTCTCCGTCTATATAGCGCGCTACCCGAAGTTTGCACAGCTCCCGATCCTCATCATAGAGTCAGACTTTGACGAGGCGATTAGTAATTGGGAGTTGGTCCGGTCGGTGGTAGAGGAGGGGTGGAATGTTGTAGCTATAGATTCCTTTTATGAGCTACAGGGTATCATCCGTGAGGAGGAGGGCATTCGCATGAAGGATGCAGAGAGTTGGCTCTTGAAGCTCATTAAGCAGCAAAACAAAGCGCAAAACAGTCGCCACCTCAACACTACCTTTCTGACAATACAGCAGGTCACTAAGACGGGGAACTTTGTTGGGTCTAATCGGCTAAAGCACTCCATCACAGCTATGATGGAGCTGAAGTTAGATAATCCCAAGAATATATACTCGGAACGGTATGTTACCTTTTCCAAGCATAGGCGTGGCGATGTTGGGGTTAAGCTGTACTATAATCTCAGCAGTACGGGGAATGTTTTTTTTGATGAAGAACGATTTGAAAAGGATCAGCACATCAAGCATGTACAGAGCAAGGTGTCGGGACAGATACGAGACTTTGCAGATCAATTTGACAAACTATTTAACCAAGAGGAAATATGAACTATACAGACTATCTACAGGTAAAGGAAAACTTTATCATGCAGCTCGCACCACATAAGGAGGTTGAGCTCACGGAGATCCAGCACGAGTCGGATCAGCTATACTCCGTTGACGGGGTTGAGGTACCGGCGAGCAGGCGATTTGCTGATAGCTATGACACTATCATTGGGATCAAACCTAAGCAAAAAGCTCTCGTGCGCAATGCCTCAGGCGAGACCGGACTCAGCAACTATCGAAACTATCAAAGTGTAGCTATGAGCATTCATAAACCTCAAAAAGTGCTCATAGTTGCTTCACCCGAGAGTCGTCAACTAACAGAGGTCATTCCGATAGTGGAGGAGTATATAGCTCCAACGCTGTTCTTTGACTTTGCCGAAATGGTGGCTCATGAAACCGGCTATGAGATTGTAAAGGTCAATTACAGTCCTTCGGTCAACATACAGGCTACTATTACGTTCCAGAGTAGGGATGTACGCCCAACACTATTTCTTCCCGGAGAAGACTTTCTTATGGATGGCTTTTACCTTACATGGACGCCTGCTTCCCTTTCCGCAGGGCATTACTATGAGCGACTTGTTTGTAGCAATGGACAAACGGAGCAAGAAAGTCAGTTGGATAGCGAGGTATATCGCCTTGGACCGGAGGAGATGCGGACTACTATTGCTCTATTGAAGAGCAATGACTTTAAACAAATGGGAATTGAATCTTTTAGAGGTTTGATATCCACTGCGTATGAATCGAGGATCTCTTTGGCTGAAATGAGGAGTTGCCAGAAAACGCTTCTCTCATTAGGCGTAGGAAAGAAAGTAGCTGAAGAGCAAATACCCTATGGAAAGGTATGCGAAAGGTATCAAAAAGCCGGAAAGTATGATGCCGACAAAGAGCGTATAATCAAGGGAGAAGGCACCGTGTGGGATGCTTACAACGTGCTCACCGAGTTTGCTACGCACACTACGCTATGGACACCCGAGGATCACAGACGTATCTCGCTCATGAATAAGGCAACTAATATGCTGAGGAAAAAGCCCGACATCGTCTCGTACATCGATATAGACTGAGCTATACCTACCCATAATATGATAACTACAACGAACTAAGCAGACGCTTCGAATGGGGGCGGGGAACCATCAGAAAAAGAACAGATTATTGCGTGTAGGAGCGCTACCGCTCATAAAGTTCGGTGAGTACATCGGTACTCTTAAGGGCGGGGAAGGCGATCCAGTGAAAGCGGATAAAGTCGAGCATTGCAGCGAGAATGTGTCGCCTTTGCGCTCCTGTAAAGCGATATAGATGCATATTGCGGTAATTGATGCGCAGTAGCGTTGGAATGAATGGCGCCTCTTGGGGATTGATATCGGATGCAGAGCGACTAAACGGAATAAAGTCGGCTTCTTCGATGCTAAACCAAACCCCCTCTGCTACGTCAAGCGGAGTATAATTCGGGGCAATCCCAATGAAGTCGAGCAACGCACGCAGAAATGCTATGGGATAGTTGGCAATGCCTATACTTGTTTCTATCGCCTCCAGATGCTCCAATGCATTGGATACAAAATCGAACATGGGTTCGTCCGTCTGTTTTTGGAGCATTAGTCGGAGTAAATCGGCAAGGAATAGGGAAATGTTGCGCTTTTCGGGCTGCATAAGGATTTGATAGCGCAAAGGGGCGGGTGATGCCTCTATCATACGCTGTACCGATCTACCCTTACGGTGTTCCGCTACGAACTGTACCTCACTCATCGGATAAAGTACCCGCCTCAGTGTATGTGCCAAACTCCTGCGCCCCGCCGGAAAGGGCACCTTGTAAGCAACTATTCCTTCGGATGGCGTTAGTACCCGTACGATGGAAAAACGATCGTTGTACGGAGTTTCGCTAAGCACAATGCCACGACTCTTGATCTGCACGCGGCAAAGATACTACCTTTTCGTGTTGCATACGAAGGGTAAGTATAGCTGAGTTTAATTTGATTAGGTTAGAAATGCACTGTTCGCTGCGTTTAGGTTTTGCCAAGTTACGATCAAAAAAGGAGTATCTTTGTGGTAATAGAGTAAATCGGAAGTGAGAAATGAGAATTGTACTGATCGGAGCGGGAGCGGTTGCTGAGAGTCTCTTGGTAGCAATGTCGGAAGCCGGTGTAGTGCCGGTTGCACTCTATAACCGAACCATTGCTCGCGCAAGGCAGTTGAAGGAGCGATATGCTCCCTCGATGTGTGTGACAGATACGTTGACTGCATTGCCGAAAGATGCGGATGTCTATCTTTTTGCTCTTAGCGATGCGGCTCTTAGCGAAGTAGCTTCTCAAATGCCCGTAACTACAGGTGTATGGCTACATACGGCGGCAGCACTTCCGTGCGACGTATTTGCTCCATATCACGATGCATACGGGCTTTTCTATCCATTCAATACGTTTACGCGTAACTTTCCTATACAGCTGAGCAATACACCGCTTTTTGTAGAACACAATGGTGAAATAGCGCGCGAAACAATATATGAATTGGCGCAGTCACTCGGTATGAATCCGCGAAAAAGTGATGTGGCGAGCCGTACGAAGCTACATTTGGCAGCAGTCTTTGCTTGCAATTTTACCAATCATTTGCTCGCTATAGCCGAAGAATTGCTTGCGGATGATGAAAATCTTTCCTTTTCCGATCTGCATCCGCTTATAGCAGAAACGTTCCGCAAAGCGAATATATTGTCGCCACGCGAGGCGCAGAGCGGGCCGGCTCGGCGGCACGATGAAGCAACCATAGCAAAGCATCGCGAATTGCTCAGCAATCTGCCCGGGGCATTCACCGATATGTACAATCTTTTGACTGCTTCCATCGAAGCACACTATACTAAATGATATGAGTGCTATTCCTCAAGATCTTGGTTCTATAAAGGCTTTTGCCTTTGATGTGGATGGCGTGCTGAGCCGCTCGGTAACTACTTTGGGCGCGGATGGGATTCCTCAGCGTACCGGAAATGTGAAGGACGGGTTTGCGCTCCGAATGGCTATTTCGCATGGTTATCGGGTTGCTGTAATCACAGGGGGCAACTCGCCGCAAACACGGCTCCGAATGGAGTATCTCGGGATAACGGATTACTACGCTGAATCGCGAGATAAGGTTGCCGATATGGAGCATTTTCTCGAAAAATACGGATTGAAGGCTGAAGAGACGATTTACGTGGGTGACGATATGCCCGATGTAGCGGTAATGCGCTTTGTGGGTATTGCGGCTGCACCGCGTGATGCCGCTTATGAAGCATTAGATGCCGCTCAATACATTTCGCCCTGCAACGGAGGGGAGGGCGTAGCTCGTGATGTGATCGAACAGGTAATGCGTGCTCAGGGGAAATGGCATACGGAACAAATAAATCTCGATTGGTAGTATGCTCTCTTATCCGTACCACCTTGTATTAGGCTCCCAATCGCCACGAAGACGCGAATTGCTCAGCGGATTAGATATTCCGTTTGAAGTGCGTCCCATACCTAATATTGACGAAAGTTACCCAAAGACGCTCCCACTTGAGGAGGTATCAGAGTATATCGCCAGAGAAAAGGCAGATGCCTACCGGGCATCTCTTTCGCCTAACGACTTGCTGATTACGGCGGATACAACGGTTATAGTCGGAAACGAGATATTGGGTAAACCACGCAATAGGGAAGTGGCGGAAGAAATGTTGCAAAAGCTATCCGGACGTACTCATACCGTTGTTACGGGCGTAGCGCTTACCCTTGGGCAGGGGCATTCGGAATCATTCTCTTCGCAAAGCCTTGTTACGTTTGCACCGCTTGAAGAATCGGAAATAGACTATTATTTGGAGCACTATACTCCCTACGATAAGGCCGGTTCCTACGGCGTACAGGAATGGATCGGATACATTGCTGTACAGCGCATTGAAGGCTCTTTCTATAATGTGATGGGTTTGCCGGTGCATCCGCTCTATAAGGCACTAATAGCATTGGCTGATGAAAAATAATTGGGAAGAGTATTGTTTATTCGAAAAGAAGTATTACCTTTGTAACCGCTTTCGGAAATGAACTGCTCCGAGTAGGTAGAAAAAGGAAGAAAGTGGGTAGTAATGAGCCCTAAAGGTGCGGTAGTTCAGCTGGTTAGAATACCTGCCTGTCACGCAGGGGGTCGCGGGTTCGAGTCCCGTCCGCACCGCAAAGAAAGCGAATAAGTAAAAGCCTGTGACATTTAGTAGGCTGTTCGCGAGGGAAAGGCAAGCGTGCCTTTTTCTTTTTCAAGGGGGTACACAGTGGCCTTAGGCAAGTTCTAAAGAATGCCCAAGTGGCGGAATTGGTAGACGCGCTCGTTTCAGGTGCGAGTGTTGAGAGACGTGCAGGTTCGATTCCTGTCTTGGGCACCTGAAGGAAGCTGTCTCCTTGTAGTAATAAGTTATGCGCGAGTGGTGGAATTGGTAGACACGCTACTTTGAGGGGGTAGTGCCGGCAACGGTGTATGAGTTCAAATCTCATCTCGCGTACCAGTGGTTAGTTAATAGAATGAGGAAACACTTTAAGTTGAGGGTGTTTCCTCTTTTTTCTCTTCTATTTTAGTGCGGAAGCAGCGTTCTGTTCACAGAACAAGATTGACGAATTGACGAAAAAAGTATAGTCACTTTGCATTAATGAAAGTGGAATATTATGCTGCGCAATAGTTCGCCAGTCATTACACTATAACAACTAACATCTTGATGCAGCGTTAAGTCTCTCTTTCTTTTTCTGTTTTTGATCAAATAGCAGTAGATACGCACCTACAGTTTGTTTCACTATATAATGGCCAAAGTGACTCCTTTATTAAAAGAAGCCACCATATTGATCCTACAAAATTGGCAAATGAGTAAAAATGATTACATTTGTCCTAGCAATGCAGTACGGATAGCGCTTGGACTATAGTTGATTTGAAAGAAAGTACAAAGTAAACATAGTAGTTAAGTTATTAGAACATGAAGAAATTATTACTACACACAGTTATCGCATCTATCATTTTAATAGTTGCCGCTTCACCTCGTCAGGCAATGGCGCAGGAAAAAACCAATGGTAAAGTGGTATGGGGATTTGATGATGAAAAGCAGTTGACGGGGTGGTCGAATGAGCATCTTGAGTGCACTGAAGGAATGTGGGCTCTTGCTGCAAAGTACACAGTTTCTAAACCTTACTCCGTTGTACACACTTATGCCGAAGATATTCCCGGTTGTTCTGCAGACGATTGGTATGTTTCTCCGGGATTTCGTCCCAAAAACGGAGCAAAGATCGAGCAACTGAGCTTCTGCTCCACGAGTTTGGCATCCAATGTAAAAGAAGGAGATACTATCGGTGTATATTTGCTGATTGGAAATCAAAATCCGGAAAAGGCAAGCAAACGCGTTTTGCTGTATGACTTCAGAGACGATAATTACTATTACGAAGAAGAAGAGTTTCGTAAAGTAACTGACATACCTATTCCTGCAAGTAACGAAATGTGCTACTTGGCATTGAGGTACAAAAACCTGGATATATCCAAGAACCTATATACGTTCTACTTTGACGATATTATTTTGAGCGATGTAACGCTTGCCGGAGCGGAAACGATTGCACCGGTATCGCAGTTAAAGCTTTTCCCGGTTCCCTGTCGTGAAGAAGCTGTTCTTTCCGGCTTGCAAGGGCCTGCAGTGATACGTCTGCTTGATAGTATGGGTAGCGAGTTGTTACGCATTAATGCTACGGATGCAACCTGTACAATTGATACACGCTCTTTGCCCGCGGGTAACTATGTAGTAGCTGTGGAAAATTCAGGTCGGAGCGAAAATCTACGTCTCATAAAGCAGTAATACTTGAGCAATAAGCTCAGATTGAAATGCGGCACCTTCTCAAGCTTAGAGGGTGTCGCATTTCATTATGCTGAGCATGAATTGAGCGTCTACCATTTTATCTAGTTTGAAAGAGTTGTATGAGCCGATAAGCAAATGTATATACCTATCGAATGAAACTTATATACCTATCAGACGAAACCTATATATCTTTCGATAAATAGGTATAGATCTTTTTTCGGGGTGGGGGAGTGTGCTCTCTTTATGCATGAAGAGGAATGTTTATTGAGGGGTGTTTCGTGGTGTCGTGGCAGTGCAATAATGCTTGTGTGATAGCGTAAATGAACGCACTAACGGCATACGGATCTCGGTAGGCTCCTATTCGCGAAGAGCGGTTTTTATGCATTCATTTTGTATATTTGTAGTGGAAAAGTAAGTACAAACATAAATATGTCAACTATCAGAGAGCAACGGCAGGCACTGATTGCTAAGTATATTCGGAGTAAAGAGGTGACGGATCAAAAAACGCTCCGCGAACTTTTGCTTCTGAACGGTATCCCTGCCACTCAATCAACCATATCCCGCGATCTTAGTGAGATGGGGGTCACCAAGTTTCGGTCGGGTAAAGAGCGATCGTTTTACCGCATGCCGGAGCGAACCGCCCGCACTCCGGAAGATGTGGTGCGCATCCGCCCCACGCATTGGTTTAAGGAGCTGGTCTACTCTGAGCCCTTTATTGTGGTGAAAACGCGTCCCGGTTACGCCAATAGTCTGGCTGCGGATATTGATTCCTTGGAACATCCCTCAATACTTGCTACTGTATCCGGCTACGATTCAATATTGGTGATTTCCGTTAACGGAGCCACTTTGGACGATGTGAAGGAGGCTTTGGGAATGGTCATTCCGGAGCTAAAGGAATAAATAATATACGATTATTGATATGCGTGCGCTACGTGAGGATGAAAAGAATCGGCTCGTGAACGCCGGCTGCCGGGCACAATCGTGGGATACGATTCAAGTTACGGACGATTTTTATCCCGATGGTTACGAAAACGTAACCTTCGCCGGAGATGTTTTTCTTGCTCGACAAGATGTTCGAATAGGGTTCAAGGTCAAAAATGTTCGGCTGGAGAATTGCGAAATTGGGCAGAATGTAAAGATTGAGGACGTAGCCGAGGGCATAAAGGGCTATCATATCGAAAGAGGTTGTACACTTCGGCACATTGGCAGGATGGTGTACGACGAAAAGGAACTATGCGGCGAAGGAACCGAAATAGCTCCTTTAGATGAAACCGGTAGCCGATCACTTCTCCTCCACAGAGGGTTAACGGCGCAGATCGCCTATCTCACCGTGTTCGCAAGGCATAATCCTTCCGTATCCACGCAACTAAGTTCCATTGCGGAACAATACGTAGCGAAGCACAAATTAGGCAAGCGGGCGCGGATCGCCTCGGGAACCGTGATTGAGTTCGCAGGAACGCTCGCCAATGTTCATATCCCGGAAGCAAGCACCCTCAGCGGTGTTAAGCGCATCGAAAGGGCTACGTTGTGCCATACATCTATAGGCGATAACGTAATTATGGAGGACGTGGTGGCGATGCCGGGAAGCGTTATTACGGAAAGCTGTATGCTGCATCGTTGTTTTGTTGGCGAAGGCGTTCGTATGGATGGGGCTTTTTCGGCACACGATACGCTCATCTTCGCCAATTCGCACCTCAGTAACGGCGAAGCATCGGCGGCTCTTTTGGGACCGCATACCGTATCGATGCATCGTTCCACCCTATTGATTGGTAGTTCAGTATCGTTTTTCAATGCGGGAAGTGGCACCAATCAGAGCAATCATCACTACCGTTTGGGTCCGATGCACTATGGCATTATGGGGCGTGGGTGCAAAACGGCAAGCAATGCCTACCTTCTTTGGCCCGCCGTAATCGGTAGTTTTACCAAAGTGGTAGGGCGCGTGATGACGCAACCCGATACGCGACACTTTCCTTTCTCGGAGCTAATTGCGGAAGGAAATAACACCAAGCTGCGGCCCGCTGCGTTGCTTGCCTCCATCGGTACGTTGCGCGATCAGGATAAATGGTATTGGCGCGACAAGCGCGTGCATAAAGAAAATGGCGATTTAATTGATTATAGCGCCGTTCCTCCCTCCGTAGTGAGCGAAATATACGCCGGTTATAATGAGTTGCGGCTTCTTTTGGAACAACGCCCTGAGATAGAACGCTATAACGTACGGGGAGCCGCTATTGAGCGCGCCGATCTTTTGTCGGGAATTGATCGCTATCGAGGGGCATTAGTACTATTCGTGGCGAACACGCTCGCCCAATGGTGTCTTGATCGTACCGCTGCACTAAAAGCACTGCACGCTAATGCGCGACAAAAACAGGACGCGCTCGTCTATTATGACCTATTCGGCATTTCCGTTTCAGAGGCCGATTTGACTCGTTTGTATAAGCAGTTGGAACGAAAAAAAGTGAGGAACGTTGACCAATTGGCAGAGTTCTTCCGGCAATGCGATAATCAAAATCGTTTTTTGATTCCTTTCGCTACCGCGCTGCTTGCGCAATTGTTCGACGGTACTACGGAACAGCGTTTAACCGCTTGCCTTACAGAAGCGCTGAAAGTATCGGAACGCATAGAAAAAGAGGTACTTCGGGATGCCGCCAAGGAGCAGAGTTCACGCGTGCAAGTGGCATACGGGTTGCTCGCGTCGGATAGTGGCGCGGCGGCAAGGGAACTCTCTTTGTTAAAGGGAAATACGGACGAATTGCCCTTTATTAAGCAGATGCGCGCCCAAAGGGAGGAAGAGCGTTGCGCTATGGAGCGTTTATTGTCGTGAAAGCAAGGCTGTTGGCGTGTGCAATCGCCCTTATTTTGAGCTTCACCTTCGCTTGTGCTCAGAGCTCTGAGGGCATTTGGCAGGGAAATGTTACGTACAACGGAACCGAAATGCGCGTAGAACTGCGCATAGAGCGTAGAGGTACGGAGTGGCACGCAACGGCATCTCTGCCCGATGTACTGCCTCAATCAATAGATATTGACCAAATTGAGCAAACGGATCAGCGGCTCATTCTTCGTGCCGCTTCATACGAACTCACCCTCACCTATATAGAGGGTGCCGATAGACTGGAAGGCGCTCTCCGTGCAGAGAATACCCCTGAAACGATCCCCATCCTCCTATACCGCAAGGGAAATGAATGAATCCGGCGGTAATGTTCCATCCCTAAAAAGCTTTTCGGATATAGGCTTTCCTTTTTGTTAGGGGAAGTTAGTCAATAGGTATATAGGTGTTACACAAAAGGTATATACCTATTGAATGAAACTTATATACCTCTCGTGGAAAAGGTATATACCTTTCAATTGAAACGTATATACCTTTTGTCAAGTGGCTCTTGCTACTCCGCAGGTTACCGCACAGAGAAGAATAGCTTGTAGGTAGCCATTGGCGTAAAGCCTTGAGTATAAATCGTGGAATAGTCGCCTGAATGCTCGTCAAAGAACACGGACATTACGTTCTTGCTGTTGGTTAGATTTTGGAGATCCACCGCCCATTCTTGCGTAATCCGTCTGCCTATTTTACGGGCACCTATCTTTAAATCGGTGCGAAAGTATGTCTTGGTTTTGAGGGCGTTTACCCTCGTTATATCTAATTCCACTATACCTTTTTGGTGAAACAGGTCGTCGCGGATCGGAGTGTAGCGGGTTCCTCCGGCGCAAGAAGCCTTGAGGTCGGTGAAAATTGCCCAATGTTTGGGCAGAGCCCATTCGTACCCTCCCGTGAGATTAATAAGGAAACGGCCGTCGAAAATAGTACTATACCACTTTTTATCGCCCATGCTGTAGGTGGAACTATAGAGCGAGGCGTTGAACAGCAGGTAGTAATTGTCGGAATAGAACTTTTCAACGGTCAGTTCCACACCGTAATTTCTTCCTTTCCCCTTGTTTATTAAGTCACTTTGACGGTCAATGAAGTTCTGTCCCGAACCGCCAATTTCCAAAAGAGTCCATATCGAGTTCGGGTCGTTAACAACTGGAACTTTGTAAAGGTATTGGAAATAACCCTCAATCTTGGCGTGCCAGTTGGAGGCAAGCGCCCAGTCGTAGTACAGGTCTGCCTGAGCGCTGTGCGTAAAATCGATCTTTTTATTGCGATACTCAATGCCGTCAGCTGTATAATGACGTATAAAATAGAAGGAACGTGGCATCATTTGGCTGTACAAACCGCCGGCAAGCCCGAATGTGTGCGAACGTATAGGTTGATATTTTATGCCCAAACGCGGCTCAACGGTATATCGCTTGTTAATGGTCAGGTACATGCCGTGTACGCCTGCCGTTGCGGTCCAATGCGCATCTATGCGGTAACGGTACTGCGCATAGGCTCGAAGTAAGCTGAAAAGTCCTTTTTCTTTGGCAACGGTGCGTACTCCGTCGACAAAGCCATTGTCGCCCGCTTGTTCCGAATAGTAGGCATCAAACAAATCTCCCTTAACGCCTGCTACCAGCAGCCCATTGCGCGTGGGATGCAGGGTAAGCTCCGAGTAAAGCGACCACTTGTTCTCCAGCGCAATTTCGGACCATAACAAATTCCACTTCTGTTCTGATTTAGGGATGGTCAGGTCCATTGTATCAACAGGCATCTTTGTATCGGATCGGACGAAGGAAAGCAGTGTGCGCAAAGAACCTTTCGAAAACTCGACGTTGTGCGTTAATCCGGCAATGCCGGCAATTGAATTGATCGAAACCCGCTGGGCAAACTTTAGTTCTTTAAAGTCAAAATCGGCAAAATGAAAGTCATCTCCGAACTCGTTTGTGGCGAAGTGTATGTGACTTTTACTGAATAATCCCACGAACGAAAGCGAGTGTCCGTGGCCTAAGTCAAAGTGTAGTTTTGTAGTAAAATCCTGATAACGCGGTACTACCGGCATTTTTACGCCGAGAGCGTGTGCTATGTCCGGCACCGAATAGCGATATGAAGCCAAATAGGACGATTTGCCTCCCTTGCGAAAGTAACCTTCGGCTCCGGCTTCAAGCCCGCCGAAGCCCGATTGAAGCCAGAATTCATGCCGCTCAAGGTTACCCTTGCGCAAACTCAAATCAAATATGCCCGAGAGCGCATTCCCATAGGCGGCAGGCCACGCACTAAGGTGAAAGTCCGAGTTGGTCAGCAGGTTCGTATTCAAATAGCTTACCTGTCCACCGGTCATCCCCACACCCGTATTGAAATGATTAGGGTTGCTAATTTCAATACCATCCAAAATCCATTGAACGCCACAGGGTGAGTTGCCACGGATAATAATATCGTTGCGCGAATCGTTCACCGGCATAATACCGGCAAAACTCCGGACCATGCGCGCCGGATCTCCCAACGAAGCAGCGAATCGATACGCCTCTTCTACGCTGAAACTACGAGACCCGGCAAGACTGAGCCTATTCGTGGGGACGCTTTTATCGTATGGTGCCGTAATCACTACTTCACCGAGCTGACTATCCGAAGGGGTTAAGGCGATACGAAGCACCGTTTGTTTCCCCGCAACCAGCAGCAGTTCTACTTCTTGCGACTCGTAGCCTACGCAGCTAATTTGCAACGTATGCCTCCCCGTGGGTAAGCGCAAAGCAAATTTCTGTTCTGCGTTTGTTGTGGTACCAAGCAACGGATTGCTCCCCTTTAGGGTAACAGAAGCACCAATTATGGTATCTCCGGGAAGCGTGGATACGATTTCACCGCGAACTTCCTGCGTGAATGCCTCCTGAGCGTTGAGCTGCGGAGCGATGAACCACAATGTAAGAGAACAAAGAAAAAGTATTCGTTTCATATTAACTTTTCGGTATTTCTTCAGATTTCTTTCGTCTACTGACCGCAAAGTAATAGAGAAGTTGTTAACGAAATATGAAGACAGCGAAAATGATGTGTACCGAACAACAAACAAAAAACGATCTTTCGTGGAAAAGTCTGTCAGATTAGATAAAGAAAAAGGGAGCATCCGTTACAGATGCTCCCTTCGTGCGGTCGGGGGGACTCGAACCCCCACGCCTTGCGGCAATAGATCCTAAGTCTATCGCGGCTACCAGTTACGCCACGACCGCCTGTTCCTCGTCCGTTTGTAGGGGTACGGGGATTCGAACCCCGGACCTTCTGCTCCCAAAGCAGACGCGCTAACCGGACTGCGCTACACCCCTAAAAGGCTATTATCTATTGGTTTTGAGCGTGTTTGCTCGTTCTGTGGGTCTTTTTAAAGTGTTTATTTTGCTTCGTTTGGT
>CABTZX010000033.1 GCA_902489445.1 uncultured Bacteroidales bacterium | reverse complement strand
GGAAAAACTCTATAGACTTTCCTCGGATACCCTATAGACTTTTCTCCGATTCCTCCGTACATCCCCTCGGACAGCATGGGAGCAACGATTCGTTCCCATCGTTCAGTCGCTCCGCTTTTTCAGTAGAAAAGGTGCGACCGTGCGTGGAAATAGGGTGAAGGTGCGCAGATGTGGGGCAGCTCTGTAGAGGGGGATGGGCAGTTCGTGCGTAATCGTATATATTTGCATCGGAGTGGGGGCTGTTGGAAAGGGGAAATGTCGTCTATTTGACTTGATAGAGACCCGGAATAGCGTGCTAACAGGGCAATAGGGCGAGGTGCATAAAATAGAAAATGAATAGTGATATGGAGCATAAACAGATGGAGAATGAACGAATGGGGAAAATGAATGAATACGACGTGTCAACGGGATCGTATGCGGAATGGAAGGCGCAGCAGGGAAAGGTGGCGCACATCCGGCTGGTCGGTACAGCGACCGAGGAACAGATAATTAATTTGGCGGAGCTCTTCGACTACAGGGATTACGAAACGATTACTATTGATGCGCTAAGTGTGGCGGATATTGAGTTCAGTGATGGGGATCGTTGGACCTTCGAGAAACAAGTTACTTATGAAATTGGAGAGAACGAAGATATACTTCCACCGCTTATCAAAATGATATTGAACCGGAAAAACGGAAGCGAGTTCCGGGTTACGAAGGAAGGAGATATCTTTACGTCCGATATGCGTACGCTTATTCATATGCAGCAGGTGCCGGAAACACTTGTGCTGGATGGGATTGAACGTATCGGGAACTTTGCCTTTTGCAGTATGGAAAGCATAAAACACATTACCTTAGTTGATGGGCTCCAATATATTGGGGAATATGCATTTGTATGGGCTGAAGGAATAAATGATCTTATTCTTCCCGATTCGGTAACGGAATTGGGGGTGGGGGCCTTTTACGGCTGTCAGTTAGAAAGTATCAAGCTATCACAAAACCTGCGAGTAATTCCAAGGAAGTGTTTCTGCTTCAATTACCTGAAAGATCTCCAGATCCCTTCATCGGTACGAGAGATATGTCCCGAGGCCTTCTGCCGAGGCTACTTTTCTAAAGTTGTGATACCAGAGGGAGTTGAACGGATTGGGGATGATTCATTCTCATTTCTCATAGAAATAGATCTTCCTACCAGTTTGAAGGAGATTGCATCGGACTTTTATTATGAATCCTGTGTGGATAACGAGATTTTCCCGCCATATGTTCGCATTAGCGCGGATAATCCCGTCTTCTATGCCAAGGGTGGGTCGCTTTACTTTAGGGAAAACGACAAGTTGGCGCTGGATAGTTGCTTTAACGGTATTCCGGATGATTATTACAACCAGTAACGTTGCCAAGTGACAATAGGGGTAAGGGAGCGCCGAGTTTGTTGCCACAGCCTCTCTTTGAGCAATACGTCAGACTATAATACTTTTTGACTACTTTTGTACCGAAAGAAGAGAGTATTCTATATACGATGCAGTACTATTATTACACAAACGGCAAACAATGTGGCCCCGTTGAGGGGGAACGCCTGTTGCAATACGGAGTTACCGGCAATACGCTCGTATGGCGTGAAGGGTTGAAAGAATGGGTAGAGGCGCGTACGCTCCCTGAGCTGAGCGCTCTTTTCACTATACCTAACTCGGACTACTCGGGTTCATCGGCATACGGCACCCACACAGCTCCCAATGGAACAACGGCACTTCCGCCAAAGCCGGAAACCTATTTGGTGTGGGCCATACTGACTACCATCCTATGTTTTCTGCCGTTTGGCATCGTATCTATAGTGATGGCAACCGGCGTGGACGAAGCATACGGTCGGGGCGACTACGAAACAGCTCGACGCAAAAGCAACAATGCCCGCCAGTGGGCAATATGGAGTGCCGTAACTTCCGCTATTCTCGTGGTTGGATACGCAGTGGTAGCTCTGTTTGCAGCGTTACCCATGTTGTTCTTTCTTTAGTTATTGGGTGATATAATTCGAAAGTAATTGACAAACATAACTTATAAGTTTAATGGAATACTATTACAGCGAAGGCGGGCAACCCGTGGGACCCGTTTCATTAGATGCATTACGTAGCGTTGGACTTACGCCCGAAACGCTCGTCTGGCACGAAGGAATGACCGATTGGCAGCCTGCTAACCAGCTTCCCGAATTACAGGATCTGTTTCCTCCCGTATTTGAAGCTTCGGCTCCTTACGTAGCGACTCCGCCACAGATTCAGCCGGTACCGCCGGTGCAACCAACTGCTGAACCGCAAAGATGCCCAGTGGGCGCTCAGCCGATGCCCCCTACCTATTTGGTATGGGCCATACTGACCACTATACTATGCTTTTGGCCGTTAGGAATAGCTGCTATTGTGAATGCGGCAGGCGTTAGTTCTGCTTACAATCAGGGCGATATTGAACGAGCTAAGCGCAGAAGTAAGAATGCACGTCTCTACTCCATTTGGACGGCTGTAATCGGCTTTGTGCTCATGATCGTTATGCTTATTGTTTGGATCTTCATTTATAAAGAGATGATGAACAGTGGCTACGATCTGGAAGAACTATACGATTTCTAATTTGGCAAGGAAGGGGTGCTTTGTATGAGCATCCCTTCTTTTCCTATTTATGAGAAATTAGGAGGAAATACCCCCTTCTAAATGTAGAACAAAGTGGATCTCAGCAAATGAATCTACTAATTTGAGGCTCCCTAATCGTACTTTTGTGCATATCTATCAAGAAAGTAAATAGAAAGAGATGAAACTGAAATCCCTACTATACCTATCCCTTTTCTTTATCGCTTGTTCCTATGCGGTCGTGGGGCAGAGCCTTGCGCCAAAGCGGTGCGTAGCGATTGTTTCGGTGAATGATATGCACGCCGAGATGGAACGCTTTCCGCGTTTCGCCTTTATGGTAGATAGTTTGCGAAAGGTATATCCCGATTTGCTGCTTTTCAGTGCGGGAGATATCCAAACGGGTAATCCGGTAAACGACCAATATGTACCGAAGGGGCACCCGATGATAGCGCTGATGAACGGCCTGGGGTTTGATCTCTCGGCTGTGGGTAACCATGAGTTTGATGTAGGGCCCGATCGTTTAGCAGAAATTACCCACGAAGCTGAATTTCCCTTTATAAGTTGCAACATTTTCCCGCCCAAGGGTTGGCAGGGTAGTATAGCGCCGTATCGTATTCTTTCCCTACATAACGGGCTAAAAGTAGCGGTTCTGGGCGGCATTGAGTTGGATGGGGGCAACGGCATTCCCTCTACTCACCCGGCACGGGTTAAAGATTTTTCCTTTACTCTTGCTCGCAAATTGGTTCCGCAATATCGTTTTCTCAGGGATTCAGCCAATCTAATGGTGATGCTGACCCATTTAGGCGTGCCCAAAGATAGCATTATTGCGGAACAGAACCCTTGGATTGATCTCATTGTGGGCGGACATTCACATACCTATATACATAACAAGATGGAGGTGAATGGTGTCGCTATTACTCAATCACAGAATAAGCTGAAGCATTGCGCTCTTACGTTGGTCACTTTCGACGAAGCTGGCAAGCCGATTGATATTACTATACGTTCATTAGATATAGAGCCGTCGCATGGCAAGGAGAACGAAATATTCCGTTTGGCGGTACAACATTTTTCCGATAATCCAATCTTTAGGGAGAAAGTAGCCGTAGCAGAGGATCATTTTACCAATGAAGTGGAATTGGGCTACCTGATGTGCGATGCAATGCGTACTATCGCCAACGCTGATTTTGCTTTTCATAATCATGGAGGGGTGCGTTCGCCGAATTTATTAAAAGGGCCAATCTCCATATTGGATGTATACACTTTAGATCCTTTTGGCAACGAATTGATGAAAATAGAGCTTACCCCCAAAGAAATAAGAAACTTCCTATATTATTGTTGGAAGCGTGAGGGAAACTTACCGATGCTTTGTTCCGGAACGCTGCGTATAGAGTATCGCTTGGCAACTGACGGAAATCCTGCTGACATTCGGCTATATACGCCGGATGGTAAGCCTCTGGATGAGCGAAAACACTACACGGTTGCCTACAATTCCTATATAGATGCTTCTTATCCCTACGTACATCGGCTGAACATTGTTCCTGTCGGCCTTACATCTGCCGAAGCAATTATCCGTTATTTACGTGATATTAAGCAGGTTCCTTCCTATCGAGGAATGAAACGTTATAGTATAGTGAAGAAGTAGCTCTGCCGCGTCCTTTCCGGCTTGACACAGCGAACAAAACAATAGCAGATAATGACAAAATCCCACATCAGAAGTAGCAGATTACTCGGGCGCATTGCACCTATGTACCGGTCGTTAATCTTATTCCTATTGGCGGCTGTAGTTATCTTATTGTTCGCGCCCCGTGAGCACAAATTTATGTATTCCTTTGTGGAAGGTAAACCATGGCAGTATGAGCTTCTGACGGCGCCTTACAGCTTTCCGGTGTACAAACCGAGCGAACAGCTGGAAGAGGAGCGCGATAGCGTGCGCAACAGCATTCGTCCTTATTATACCTTGAACGAGTCGATTGGCGACGAAATGCTCGAAAAGTGGGAAACCGATTTCCAAAATGTACAGAGCAAAACGATAGACGAACGTTACAGAAAGTACATATCGGACGAGCTTAGAATGCTTTATAGCAAAGGGATTATTACGGACGAGGAACTTTCCAAGATACGTAACGAGAATAATCTGCGCGATGTGAACCTTATGGTAGGCAATACGGTTGAAGAAGGTCATCCGATAGGGCTTTTCTATAATGTAAAAGAGGCGTATTTAGCTATTACAAAGGAAGATGTACCGGATAATTTGGATCTTCAGGTGATTGCTTCGCTCAATACAGCTAACTACCTCAAACCGAACGTATTGCCTAACGATGTGATGAGGGCGCGTGTTTTGCAGGAAGAAATTCAGAATATTCCTAACTCAACCGGTGTGGTACAAAGCGGGCAACGCATTGTGGATAAGGGTGAAATAGTGGATTCCTATACCTATAACGTTCTGAACTCATTCAAAAAAGTGTATGAATCTCGTACCGGTGCGGATACAACACAAATAGGACGTTTGGCGGGAACATTTGTTATTGTAGTGCTATTGCTCTTATCTGTTTGGCTTTTTATCCTCTCTTTTGTGCCCAAACTGTTTGATAGAATAGCCAACACTGTATTTATTGTCAGCGGAATAATATTCTTTACCGTACTTACCGAATTAGCTGTTTCGCTGTCGCTGTTCAGTGTATACGTTATACCGTATGTCATATTTATCATTTTGTTGCGTACATTTTTCCATTCCCGCACCGCCTTTTTCGTGCATATGGTAATGGTTTTGACCTCGGCTCTATTCGTTCCCTTCCCGATGGACTTTATTTTGCTTCAAACTACGGCAGGAATGACCTCAATGTTCAGCCTTAAGAGCCTCACTTCGAGGGCGCAACTGATTAAAGCCACTTTTCTTGTATTCATTTCATACGTGGTTATTTCACTGGCCATATCCATTATGCAGAATGGTTTGTTCGAAAGTACCGATTGGGAAAACCTACTTTACTTCGGAATAAACCTTATTTTCCTGATGTTTACCTATACACTTGTCTATCCTGTAGAGAAATTGTTCGGATATGTGTCCAACATCAGTTTGGTTGAGATGAGTGATGTAAATACGCCTCTGCTGCGCCAATTATCGGAACGAGCGCCGGGAACCTTCCAACATTCAATGCAAGTTTCCATTTTGGCTACTGAGGCGGCGCAGCGAATCGGTGCTGATGTGCAACTTACACGTACCGGAGCCTTGTATCACGATATTGGTAAGATGCTTAATCCATCCTTTTTTACTGAAAATCAGGGTGCTGTTAATCCGCACGATCGTTTGGATTATAAGGAAAGTGCCGCCATCATTGTGGCGCACATTACTGATGGTGCCAAAATGGCAGAAAAAAACAAACTACCACAAGCAATTCGTGACTTTATCCTGACCCATCACGGACGGGGCGTAACCAAATATTTCTATACAAAATACTGTAACGAGCATCCGGATGAAACGCCTGATCCCACGCCGTTCACCTATCCGGGGCCAAATCCCTTTACTAAGGAAACCGGTATTTTGATGCTGGCAGATGCGTGTGAGGCTGCCAGCCGTAGCTTGAAGGAATACAACGAACAGAGCATTTCGGAGCTTGTAAATCGTATTATTGACGGTATTACCGATGACCGGTTATTGGACGAAACGCCGCTTTCCTTCCGCGATATTTCTCAAATAAAGCAGGTTTTCATTGAAAAGCTACAAACCATTTACCACGCACGCATTGCTTATCCCAAAATGATCTATCAGGGAATTGAATCTACTCCTGCCGATTCCTATGGCGAAGCAACTGATGAAATGTCCTGATACAGAGCATATCAATGATGAATTTTCCCGATACCATTTACCTAATTGGCTATATGGGCTCCGGCAAAAGTACGGTTGGACGTAAGCTCGCCGATGCCCTTGGCTATCAATTTATTGATACCGATCTTTACATCGAAAGCCGCTTTCGTAAGAGCATTGCCCAAATGTTTGCAGAAGAGGGCGAACCGGTGTTTCGTAAGCGCGAACGCATTTTGATAGAGGAAATAGCCGGTATGCCCCGGACAATTATCTCCACCGGTGGCGGGCTTCCCTGTTTCAACGAAAATATGTTGCTTCTCAACGAAAGCGGATATACCATTTATCTGCAACGCACCGTTCCCGATTTGGCGTTTCGCTTGGAAGCTTGTCGTCGCACGAGGCCTTCGGTTAAAGAATTAACCGGTTCGGAGCTACTTGAGCATGTAGAAAAGCAATTCGCCGAACGTGAGCCTATTTATTTGCAGGCGCATCTTGTTCTCCCCGTTCTAAGCTTAGTTCCGGATGATAATGAGGAACATTTGGTTGAATTTATAACGAGCCACCTCAAAAACTTCCGATCCAACCCCTAACTTTTCTTTCGGAGTGAACAATCGGAAGTGGAAGAGAGCAGCTCTACGGATAAGAACGAGATCAGTACGGTAAGATCGGTGGTGCCTCTATGTTCGATCCGGGATAAATACAAATGTGGTATCAGAGCTCAATACTCATCGGAATAGACTCTTCCATTTGTTTTTCGTAGAGATAAACAGACCCACGCTGAAACTTATATACCTTTCCCCCAATAGGTATATACATGTCGTTTGATAGGTATATACATTTTGTCCGATAGGTATATACATTTTGTCCGGTTGGTTTTATAGGTCCTTCGAAAACCTTCCATTCTCCTCCTCAAATCGATACGCAACTATTTTCTGGCACAGTTATTGCAATATACCTTTTGAAAGGTATTACGAACAACTAAGTAAGAAAGGAATTAGATATGAACCTGATGAAAAGAAATAACGAAAACGGCTTAAGCCGCAAAAACAACTACGATTGGTTTGGAGACGATCTGCTGGATGCTTTCTGGGGAGATCACCTTTTCCCCTCTGTGCGTGGAATGATGAAGAGTCACAATAGCCTCTTCCCCGCTATGAACGTAATTGAAAACGATAAGAACTATACCGTTGAAATTGCCGTTCCGGGTGCTAATAAGCAGGATTTCACCATCAATTTGGATGAAAATAACGTCCTCGAAGTGGCATTCAATACGCAAAGCAGCAACGAAAGTGAGCAGCAAGTGAACGAAGGAAATGAACCGGTACGCTATTTGTGCCGCGAGTTCTCGCAACAAAGCTTCGTAAAGCGCATCGCTTTGCCCGACGAAGTACAGCGCGATGATATAGCTGCCTCGTTTGAAAACGGTGTTCTTAAGGTAGAAATACCCAAAATGTTGCCGGAAACGAAGCAAATCGAAAGTAAGAATATAGCGATTAAATAACCGCTCTCAACAATTCAAATTAGGTGCACCCTTATCACTTTTTGGTAAGAGTGCACCTTTTCTTATGAACAAAACGAATAGTTAGGGCAATTTATTAATGTACCTCTCGGTTATCTCGTTTATTAAGTGTATCTTTGCAATAGAGAGATAATAAGAACCTTCAAACTTCGATTTATTCGTTATGAACAAAGAACAGCTTAATCAAATGGCTCAGGCTAAGGGCTTTATTGCGGCTCTGGATCAAAGTGGCGGCTCTACGCCCAAGGCACTCAAGGCATACGGTATTGAACCGGAAAGCTACAATGGTGAGGACGAAATGTTCCGTCTCGTTCACGAGATGCGTACCCGTATGATCACATCGCCGGCATTTAAGGGCGATCGCATTATTGGCGTTATCCTTTTTGAGCGTACAATGCGCGACAAAATTGAGGGTATCCCCACTGCCGAATATGTATGGGAAAAGAAACATATCGTGCCTTTCCTGAAAGTCGATAAGGGTTTACAGGAAGAAAAGAACGGCGTACAGCTGATGAAAGACTTCCCCGAACTCGAAAAGCTGTTGGCGGACGGCGTAAAGTACGGTGTTTTTGGCACAAAGATGCGTAGCTTTATCAAATCGGCAAACCCCGAAGGAATTAAAGCTATCGTTGACCAGCAGTTCGAATGGGCAGAAAGAATTCTCAAAGCAGGCCTCGTTCCCATTATTGAACCGGAAGTAGATATCCACGCATCCGATAAAAAGGAAGCAGAAGTTATATTGCGTGATGAACTGAAGCGTCATCTTGATGCGGTTTCGGCACCCGTAATTTTCAAACTGACACTTCCCACGGAACCGAACTTCTATCAGGAATTACTCAAACATCCGCGTTTGATCCGCATTGTTGCTCTTTCGGGTGGCTATACACGTGAAGACGCTAACGCTAAATTGGCTGCCAATCATGGCGTTATTGCTTCCTTCTCACGCGCTTTGAGCGAAGGTTTGAAAGCAAATCAAACGGACGAAGCATTCAATAAATTATTCGCTGAATCCATTGAATCCGTTTACGAAGCTTCCATAAAGTAGCCTCGTAAGCTTTATTAGCTACAAAAAGAAAGCGGAATCGCAGTGCGGTTCCGCTTTTGTTTCCCAAAGTACGAATGCGATTGAATTATATTAGTTACATTTTGATACCCTATGGGCGTGTAAAGTTTCCATTTGATTTAATGGTAAATCGGTATTTAACGCTGCCATCCGAAGGGATGCGGAGCGAGGGGCAAACGAGCCAGTGGGTGGTAGTCGCCCTTCAATCCTATGGGTTGTTCGGTTCTGAGTCGGTGCACCAATGCAATTGCCGGGCGAACGTCCTCCAAACGAAATCCGTTTCCGGCAAAAATTTCGCGGTATGAAGCCGTGTGTAAGTCGGTAAATCCGGAGGAAAATTCCACTTTTTGCCCATCAATTTCAAGGGTTCGCAAGGTTGTATCGCCACGTTTTTGCGCATCTTCGGGTAGCGTATCTCTATTGATAGAGAGAAAATAACGTACATCGGCACGCTGTAAGTGGAGTATTCCTGCGTAACGATCGTGCGTAGCGATGTGTAAATCTTCGTTTTGTACTTCGCCGAAGAGCCACAAAAGCATATCGAAAAAATGAACTCCGATGTTGGTTGCAACGCCGCCACTTTTGTGTTCATCGCCTTTCCAGGATGTATAATACCAATTGCCTCGCGAGGTTATATAGGTGAGGTCGATCTGAAACCGATGTTCTTTGGGAGTAGCATCAACAACCTTTTTGAGCGCGACAATTGAGGGATGGAGGCGTAATTGCAATATATTATAGATATTGTGCCCTGTTTGCTGCTCAATTTGATGAAGCGCATCAATGTTCCACGGGTTCAAACATAGCGGTTTCTCGCAGATTACATCCGCCCCAAGGCGAAGCCCATAGCGACAATGGGCGTCGTGCAGATAATTGGGGGTACATACGCTTACCCATCCGATGCTTTGCTCCGTTCCACAGAGCTTGCTGTTGTGACGGTCGAAAAGCTCTTGTTGGGTGAAAAAAGCAGCATTGGGAAAGAAACTATCAATAATTCCTACCGAATCGGATGGATCGTATGCGGAAATAAGCTGCATCCCGCACTCTTTAATAGCGCGTAAGTGTCGGGGAGCTACATATCCCGCCAAGCCCAGTAGGGCGAAGTTTTTTGAATTATTCATATGGATTCCGGGTAAACAATCCCGTTGATTAGTTGATAACGAGCACCACTTTCGGGGCAAACAGCGCATCCGGAGGAATCAAAGGATAGGAGGCTTCCGCGCTTACTTACAAATCCCATATGGCGCGCAGGTACCCCCGCAACCAATTCATACGGAGCAACATTGCGTGTAACCACGGCTCCGGCTGCAATAAGTGCGTATTTTCCAATCGAAATACCACATACAATGGTAGCATTAGCGCCTATGGAGGCTCCGCACCCGATATGCGTTTTTAGGAATGATTCTTTACGTTCGATAAACGCTCGCGGTGTTTTTACATTCGTAAAGGCAACGCACGGACCTACAAATACGTCGTTTTCACATATAACTCCCTTGAAAAGCGACACATTGTTCTCTATCTTACAATGATCTCCTATCACAACGCCATTGGCAACAAAAACGTTTTGCCCTAAAATACAATCGTTGCCTACAGATGCATCTGCCATAACGTGGCAAAAGTGCCATACTTTAGTCCCGGAGCCGATAGCGGCACCCTGATCAATGACGGCAGTAGGATGGATAAAAATATCATTCATAATGAGGTAAAGAATGATTTAATGGCATCAATTATACGTTGTTGTGCCTCAGTTTGAAGAAACGGATGAATGGGAATGGAAAGCACATTTTTGGCACACTGCTCACTGTTCGGAAGAGAAAATGCGTTTCCGTAAGGTAAAAAGGCTTTTTGTTGATGTAAGGCAAGCGGATAATAGATATTAGATGCAATGCCTTGGTCTGCAAGAAAATGCTGCAGTTTGTCTCTATACGATGTGGAAATGGTGAACTGGTGATAGGTATGCGTGGAATAAGCCGGCGTTGGGGGTAGCGTCAGAACCGGTTCAAGTGAAGATAACGCTGCGTGGTATTGCTCGGCAATAGTGGCTCGGCGTTCCAAAAAGTAGGGTAGATGGCGTAGTTTTACCCGTAGAATGGCGGCTTGAAGCGCATCCAACCGAGAGTTAACACCTATGCGGTTGTGAAAATACCTCCGTTCCTGCCCGTGATTAGCAATCTGTTTAAGGGTAGTAGCAAGCTCCGGATTATTGGTTGTAAGCGCACCGCCGTCGCCATAGCATGCTAAGTTTTTGGTAGGGAAAAAGCTGTGGCAACCCACATCTCCCACAGTTCCCGTAAAAGCAACGTGCCCATCGGCAAATCGGTAGGTTGTGGCGAACGATTGAGCACAATCCTCTATCAAAAAAAGTTCGTGCTTTTGGGCAATATCAATTAGTGGTTCCAGTGGAGCCGCCACGCCAAACAGATGAACAGCGATAATGGCTTTGGTGCGTTTTGTAATTGCTTTTTCCACTTCCTCGGGTAGAATAGTGAAGAATTGTGGGGAAACATCTACAAAAATAGGCCTCAAACGTAATAATGATACCACTTCTGCCGTGGCAAAATAGGTAAATGCGGGTACAATAACCTCGTCCCCGGGCTTTAAGTCAAGTGCCATTAAGGCAATTTGGAGCGCATCGGTTCCATTGCCGCATGTAATAGAGTGGTGGCATTTGAGGGTTTCGTTTAGCTCAGATGAAAATGCATCCACTTCGCTTCCCCCGATAAATCTACCGGACGAAAGTACCTTTTGAACCACTTCGTCTATCTCCGTTTTCAAAAAACGATATTCGGCAGCAAGGTCTGCCATAACGATTGGAGCATGATTAGAGGGTTGATCCGTCATAATTGGGTACCACTAATTTGTAACTCTCCGCTCCGATGCGGAGCATATAAATGCCGGGGAGTAGCGGATAGCTGCCACTTTTTTGAAAACGATATGCCATATTTCCGTCTTTATCAAAGAGGAATGCCTCGTTATGAATATCCTCAATATGAAGGGTGAGCACTCGATCAACTAACACAAAACGTTCTTGCGGGGTACTCTGTGTAGCATTTCGTTTCGCTTCAAACTCAGTTTTTGTCAATATGGATTGGGGTAGAAGTGCCCAAACAGGGTTCTGACCATACACTGCTATGGCTCCATCGGGTACTACTAATAAAGATATTTGGGGCAAAGGAAGCTCGGACGGATCTAACTCAAGCTTAGGAGGAAAGGCCGCGCTACAATAAATGGTATCAACGGAAGTATAGAGGCGAGCACGAGGGGCTATAGTTCGGAGCGAAGAGGGGAGTAGAAGCGTGCGTAATTCACCGGCCGCAAGGAAAGCATCCGCCCGGATTTCAGTAACGCCTTCGGGTATTCGCAATTTTTTCACTACAGGATTGAAAGCAAAGGAGGCTTCGCCTATAGTGCTAATCCTATCTGGTAAAGAAGGATTCTCGTTTAGCAATCCACCGGGGTAGAGGAGCAGGGTGTTATCAGTTGTAGACAAAAGGCAGTGCGATTGTACGCAAAAGTAGCGTGAATCAGTAGCAACATTGATGAGCTCGAGGTGATTCGCACGGAAAAAGCTTTGGTCGTAATGACGCAATGAAGCGGGTAACCCAATTTCGCGAACGGCTGGTTCGCGGAAACATCTATATCCCAAATCGAGCAATCCTTCGTTAAACCGGATCTCCCGTAGGTTCACGCTCCAAAAGGCATCGCGTCCGATTCGCTTCAAACGGGGTGGCAAAAAGAGCCGTTCAAGGGTATAATCGGGCGTGGAGTGCCCCGTGCTATCCAACTTTATAAAGGCAAAGGGAGCGATGCTCTCTATTCGGCTTAGTTGCGGATCGGCAGCCAAATTAACCACAGCGGTATCACCTTTCCAGCGTTCGAGGGTCAATCCATCGGCAGAAAGGCTATACCACTCGGGCGGAACAGCTTGAGCTGCAAGAGGAATTTCTCTTGCAGTGAGCAGGCACAGTAGCACAAAAAAGAAAATACGTATGCCGGAATGCTTCATTTTAAAGCAGATATTAGCACTTTATCCCGTATTTATCAATAAGTGTATAGGCACGTTTAGCCGCTTCCGATATAACTTCGTCCGCTCCTTCCGCCTTTCTGTGACGCACCAACACTTTGCCATCCACTATAGTAGTATCCACCAGTGAGCCATCGGCTGCGTACACCAAATTAGAAACTAAGCTGTGACAGGGCACCATAGTAGGATGGTTCGCTTTCAAAAGAACTATATCCGCTAAAGCACCTTCGGTTATTTTACCTCCGTTTAACCCCAAAATCCGATATCCGTCAGCAGTTGCTGCTTGGTAGATATCGCCGGCTTTGGTAGCAGTGGGAGAGCTTTGCCACGCTTTGCCGAGCAGTGCAGCCAAGCGCATGGCGATAAACATATCCAAATTATTGCTTGAGGAGCATCCATCGGTACCTATTCCAACAGGAATACCCATACTTCTCATTGTATCAAAGCGGAAGCGCATTCCCGAAGCAAGCTTCATATTCGAAGCCGGGTTGTGCACAGTTGCGGCTCCGGAGTCCGCAATCATATGCAATTCATCATCATTTAGGTGCAAGCTGTGCGCCAAAACGAAGCGATTACTCAGTGCGTTGAGACTCTTGAGATATTCAACCGGTCGAAGACCATACTCTTTTACAGCATCGGCAACTTCCTTTTCCGTTTCTGAAAGATGCAGGTGAACCAAAACTTGTGCTTCGTCCGCGAAATCACGGCAGAAGCGTAGTTGTTCACCGGATACAGTATATATAGCGTGTGGCCCTATGGAATAGATCACACGATCCGAAAAACGTTCAAACTCCTTCCGATACTTATAGCAATTCTCCCGATCCAATCGTGCCCGTTCGGCATCTCCGCGATCAAATAGGGTATAGCTGACCACCGCCCGCATACCACTATCCTCCACAGCTTGTGCCGTTGCCATGGGAAAGGAATACATATCCAAGAAGCAGGTGGTTCCCGTTACGGCCATTTCCAGGCATGCCAAGCGAACGCCCCAATAGACATCTTCCTCCGTCAGATGCGCTTCAACCGGCCATATATAGCGCTCTAACCATTCAAAGAGGGGTAAGTCATCGCCATAACCACGGAATAGAGTCATAGCCGCGTGGGTATGGAGATTTGCCATACCCGGTACGGCAATCAGCCCTTTCCCATCCAATACTTCCGCTTGGACTTCGATTTTGGGGGCGATGCGTGCTATTCGGTTCCCTTCAATCAGGATATCGCTTGGCTTCCCATTTAATAGTACGCCGCGAATCAGTATTCTGTTTTCGCTTTTCATCGATAACAATGATAGAATTCTGCTATTGTTTCTATTCCTTTCCAATAGATATCTAACGGAAAGTTTTCGTTCGGAGAGTGAATCGCATTTGTAGATAAGCCGAATCCCATCAGCACACTTTTAATGCCGAGAATACGCTCAAATGCCGGAATGATGGGGATACTTCCTCCACTTCGTACAGCTAAAGGACGTTTTCCGAAGGCTCTTTTGTATGCTTCCTCCGCAGCACGGTATGCATCCAAGTTGAGCGGGCAAAGATATGCTTCGCCTCCGTGCAGTGCCGTTACCTTTACTTTTATATAGGGAGGCGCTATTCGTGTAAAGTAATCCACAAACATTTGGCTGATTTTCTCGTGATCTTGATTCGCAACTAATCGCGATGAAAGCTTAGCATACGCCTTGGACGGCAGCACTGTTTTGGCGCCTTCGCCCGTATATCCTCCCCAGATGCCGCAGACATCAAAGCTCGGTCGACAACTATTGCGTTCTAACGTGCGGAACCCTTCCTCACCGTGAACCGCATCTATGCCCAACTGCTTCTTGTACGCCTCTTCGTCAAAAGGCGCTGCAGCAATCATTTCGCGCTCTTCGTCCGTTAGGGGCACAACATCGTCATAGAAGCCCGGAACGGTGATGCGCCCTTTGTTATCCGTAACGGATGCGATCAGCTTGCATAACTCGTTAATCGGATTTGCAACCGCACCACCAAAATGTCCCGAATGAAGGTCGTGATTGGGACCGGTTACCTCGATTTCCCAATAGGCAAGCCCACGTAAGCCTGCGGTTAGCGATGGAGTGTCCGCTCCCAGCATACCCGTATCGGATACAATAATTACATCCGCCTGGAGCATCTCGCGGTGTTCTTTACAGAAATGTTCCAAATTGGTGGAGCCGATTTCCTCTTCGCCTTCGAAAATGACCTTTACGTTACATTGAACCCAACCCATTGCTAACGCTGTTTGGAAGCCAAAAGCCTGGATCATGGTCTGACCCTTATCGTCGTCCGCTCCGCGTGCCCAAACGTGTCCATCCCTTATTTCCGGTTCAAACGGTGCACTTTCCCATAAATCAAGGGGTTCTACCGGCATTACATCGTAGTGACCATAAATAAGAATAGTCTTCGCTTTCGGATCGATGATCCGTTCCGCATAAACGATCGAATTGCCGGCAGTGGGGAACACTTCCGCTTTTTGCATCCCGCTCTTGAGCAGATAGTCGCGCCAATGAGCCGCCATCCGATCCATATCGGGCTTGTGTTCGCTCTGCGAACTTATACTGGGGATGCGTAACTTGGCGAAAAGGTCGCTAAGAAACCGTTCTTTATTTGCTTGAATATACGCTTTGGGGTTGTTTTCCATATCTCTTTTTCTTCTCTTTTTCCTCGTCCTTAATTATATCTTTCTGCCGTAAAGATAGCCTTTATTGCGCAATTCCGCCCTCTTATTGAAGGACGTCAAGCAAGGCACCGGTCAGGCGCGTGAGCTCATCGGGTTGAATAATGTAGGGAGGCATAATGTAGCAGAGACGGTTGAAGGGACGAATCCACACTCCTCGACGCACAAATTCGCGCTGAAGGCGCGCCATATCTACCGGCTCCTTCATTTCCACTACGCCGATGGCTCCTAATACGCGTACTTCCTTCACGGAGGTAAACGCTTTTGCCGGTGCCAATTCGCGCTTCAATTGTGCTTCGATAGCGGAAACGCGTTCGTGCCACGGGCTTTCTAAGAGCATTTTGCAGCTTTCCAACGCTATAGCACACGCAAGCGGATTTCCCATAAAGGTGGGGCCGTGCATAAAGCAACCGGCATCACCCGAGCATACCGTAGTGGCAACCTCTTCTGTAGTAGTAGTGGCAGCAAGGGTCATATAGCCTCCCGTCAATGCTTTGCCGATGCACATTATATCCGGTGATACACCCACACGTTCCGTTGCAAAAAGCGTTCCCTGCCGTCCGAAGCCGGTAGCTATTTCATCAAAAATGACCAGTGCGCCTGCCTGATGCGCCATTTGTACCGCATGGCGCAGCCATTCCGGATTATAGAAGTACATACCTCCGGCACCCTGAACCACGGGTTCTAAGATGAGAGCCGCTATATCTTCCCCGTGAGCTTCCAGCAATTGCCTAAGCGGTTCCATGTCCTCTTCGTGAAATTCCTCTCCAAAGCGGCTTTGCGGCCGGGGCAGAAAATACTGAATCGGCAACGTTCCGCTAAAGATACCGTGCATACCTGTTATGGGGTCGCAAACGCTCATTGCGTGCCACGTATCGCCGTGATATCCTCCATAAATAGTAGCAAAGTGCCTTCTCCGGTGCTGTCCCAATGCTTCCTGATATTGAAGTGCCATCTTCAGAGCCACTTCTACCGATACTGAGCCACTATCCGCATAGAACAGCTTATCCATACCTTTGGGAAGAATGTGTAACAGCAACTCTGCCAATTCAACGGCAGGACGATGCGTAAATCCACCGAACATAATGTGGCTCATTGCCTCCAGCTGGCGTTTGGCTGCGGCATTTAGACGCGGATGGTTGTACCCGTGAATGGCAGCCCACCAAGAACTCATTCCGTCAATCAGCTCGGTTCCGTCTTCCAAATAGATACGTACCCCCTCGGCGCGCGCTACCGGATAAGTAGGCAGCGGGTCAATCGTTGATGTATACGGATGCCACAGATGCGCTCTGTCAAATTCCTCTATATCTTTTGTGCTATGCATTGTTCGTTATCTCCCAATCCGTATTTACTCCCGTAGTGTAACCACTCTCGCGGATGAGCGTCATATCCTCTTCGCAGCGCGCTCCCGTTGTAGTGAGCATATCCCCCGTAATGGCGGAGTTGATCGCTATATACATAGCTTTGCGAACCGTGGTAAGCGGCAGCAAGTCGCGCCCACCACTGAAACGCAGATAAGCCTTCGGATTGATATAGCGGAATAGGGCAACTGTAGTCAGATATTCCTCCTCGCTCAAACGCGGGTTATCCGCCAATGGCGTACCGGGAATGGGGTGCAGTACATTGATCGGAATAGAATGAACGTCTAAGGACCTTAGGAAGAAGGCGAACTCGATCCGTTGTGCCATTGTTTCGCCCATACCGATAATGCCTCCCGAGCATATGCGCATCCCAACGCGTCGGGCTGCTTTGATTGTGGTTACTTTCTCCTCTTGCCGGTGTGTGGAGCACATTTGCGGAAAGAAGGAGGGGGCCGTTTCCATATTGCAATGATAAGTGGTAACGCCCGCTTCCCGTAGTTTGCCCAATTTCTCCTCATTTAAGAGCCCCAGCGATGCGCAGCACTCAATGTCGCACGCCTTCCGAATATCCCGAAAAGTATCAGCGATCTCCGTTATCTCTCTTGTTGATTGTGTCCGCCCACTCGCTACTAACGAGAAGCGATTCACCCCTTGTTTGCGATTATAAACCGCTTGTGCTACGGATTCCACGCTTGCCAGCAGAGGATATGTATCCGCACCCGTATGATAATGACGGCTTTGCGCGCACCAACGGCAATCTTCCGGACAGTTGCCGCTCTTAACGTTGATGATGGAACATGTATCAAAACCGTTTCCCATTAACGTTCGGGTGATGCGGTGCGCCCCTTCGTATAAGGGTTCTTTGTCCTTGAGCTGTGCCAGCAAGCACGCTTCTTCGTAAGTGATGGCACGTTCGCCGCTGAGGATTCCCTCAACCAATTCGTCTATATTCACTGTTTCCCGAAACCTCATTCTTTGTAAGGTTCTGTTTGTTCATACGGCAAAGTTACGCTTTACAAGGGACTTTTGTCCGACTTGCTGCGCTTCCTGAGCCGCACGTCTTCCGAGTACTTGCTCAAGAACCCTCCGATCCATCTCCCCCTTTTCCCCTATAGATCCGCCCCTGCTCCCGAGCCGCCAACCCATCAACAGCGCACCTTCGCACAAATTCCTATCTAGGGAGCTGAGCGGAGGATGGGAGGAAGCAGAGCGGATGTACGGTGCAGTCCGAGAAAAGTCTATAGACTTTCGGAAAATACTCTATAGACTTTTTCGGAAAACTCTATAG